>NZ_JAVLBN010000021.1:0-40739 GCF_031581065.1 Salibacter sp. | reverse complement strand
AAATGCTTGAGCCTGGATGTCGACTGCGTCTTTTGCTGAACCGACTTGAGAAACTGGTTATTGGAAAAATAAACTGTTTTGTACCGCTTGAGATTAAAGAGGTGAATAGCAACCGGAATGGCGATTGCGAGTAACCCGTACAGAAATTGTGGATACAAAAAGTTCATTGGCGCACAAAGCTAATGAATGCAGGTGATTTCAATAGAATTAATTTTAATTGGTTCTTACCAAAAAATGTACGCGATAATGATCGCTGCCACAATTCCCATGAAATCGGCAAAGAGGCCGGCTGTTGCGGTGTAGCGTGTGCGGGTTACGTTGATTGCTCCGTAATAAACCGCGATGGTGTAAAATGTTGTCTCAGTACTTCCCTGGAATACGCCTGATAAAAATCCCTGGAATGAGTCTGAACCGTAATTGCTCATGGTTTCAACCATCATGGCACGAGCTCCGGAACCTGAAAGCGGTTTCATCACAGCTGTGGGCAATGCTCCCACAAAATCAGTATTGAACCCGAGTCCGCTTACGATGAACTCTATTCCGCCAATAATCCAATCGAGTGTACCGCTGGCTCTGAATACTGCAATTGAAATGAGCATTCCCACGAGGTAAGGAATGATTTTCACCCCAACATTGAAACCTTCTTTTGCGCCATCGATGAAGGTTTGGTAAACATCTACTTTTCTTTTAAGCGCTAGCAGAATAAAGCCTACGATCACACAAAAAAGAATCATGTTACCGGAAACGACTGAGAATTTTTCGGCAAAATTATCGGGCATTTGGGTGAGCCAGGTCACGAGGGCGAGCACGAAAACGGTGAGTCCGCCCAAAACCAATAGCATTGTTTTGTTGAACAGGTTGATGCGTTGCCTGATTGAGACGAAGATCAACCCCGAAATTGTAGCGAAGTACGTAGCGAGCAGAATCGGTAAGAAGACATCGGTTGGAGTAGAAGCGCCTTCTGCAGCACGCAAGGCCATCACACTGACGGGAATAAGTGTCAATCCGCTCGTGTTCAGAACCAGAAACATGATTTGCGCGTTACTGGCTGTTTTTTTGTTGGTATTAGCATCCTGGAGTTGCTCCATAGCTTTGATACCAAATGGTGTAGCGGCATTGTCGAGACCCAGCATGTTGGCAGCAAAGTTCATCATGATAGCTCCGTGCGCATTGTGATTGCGCGGAATCTCAGGAAAGAGGCGAATAAAAAATGGTTCTATTTTTTTGGATAGCCAGGCGATGACTCCCGCTTTTTCTCCAACCCGTAATAATCCGAGCCAAAAGGTCATAACACCGATGAGCGTAAGAACAATAGCGATGGAAGTATCGGCCATGTCAAAAGTAGACTGCACCATATCACGAAAGACGTAGAGGTCACTCTCGTCAAATACCAGTCCGATTGCTTCGAGTTGATCGCGAAAGAAGTAGCCAATGGTTCTGACCAGAGCCACGACAAACGCGATCACAAAAAAACCGATGAAAATATAGTTCAGTACCACCTGGTGTTATTTTCGCTCAAAGTTGTGAAATTAATTGAATATCGAAATAGATGATGTGAACTCTTGTTTAAAATAGATACTCATGCACATCTAACAACCCGAGTAGAGCTACAATAATGATGACGACAACAAGTCGCCTTATCCAGATTTGTGCCTTTGGGTTTTGAAGGGCATAGCGAGCAACAGCCCAGCCGGTTGTGGCTTGTCCCACTGCGAGAGCGAGTCCGGCACCCCAGTGAATCATATCGTTGAAAACAAAAACGATGAGTGGGACAGAGGCGAGGCCAAAAACGAGAATTTGCTTGATGAGGTTAGCTTGCCTGAATGAAAACTTACTCAAAAGCACCAGTGAAGCGAGCAGAATAATGCCAACTCCCATTTGGATGAATCCGGCATATAACCCGGCAACGAGAATCGAAATGCCGGTGAGCCACTTGTTTGCACCTCTCAATCCACGATCTTCCCGTCCCCATTTTCCTGGCTGTAGCAACATGGATAAGAGAATTAGAGCCAACGCCCCAATTGCCATGTATTCCAGCATTTTATCGCTAACTAATGTGGCTCCGTAAGCCCCAATTCCGGATCCCACCAAAGCGGGTATTGACAGCCAGGCATTTCGTTTGAACAAGCCTACTGTCGAGGGAGATTTTCTGATAGAAAAGAGGACGGTAACGGCCAAAACAAAAACGCCAACACGGTTAGTAGCATTGGCAATGGTAGGCGAAATTCCGAATAAAATAAGTGTGGAGAGCGTAATCGCAGAGCCGTTTCCGGCAAGCACGTTAATGATTCCGGCCATTGCACCGGCAGCAAAGAAAATGAGATATGCGTACCATTCTAACTCACTCATGCCGGCAAAGGTGTAATAAAATCAGTTAGTAGTATTAAACGAATTGGTTTGTTCCTCATTGAGGAGTAAATCATTGTGATGAAAAGTGATTCTGTCAGATCCCTGTTCAATGCACGAAATGCTTGTTGTTTGCACTTGTCCGTCACGGTTCATCCTGATGTCGTTGTAAATGTCGCCTTCACCACCAAAATGGTGGAAATGCAGAATTTCACTGCTCGTTGGATTTTCGTGATTCATGAGCCACTCATTGAACCAGTTTTTGCGCTTTTCGATTGTATCAGGAGTGTAGAGTTGAGCTGATGACCAAATATGCGGTTTTGCAGGGTCAAACGAATCGTAATGTTTCCGTTTGCCATCCCAGCGAAATTCCTTTATTCCGTCATTGAAGATGACCAATGTAAAAGGTTCAATATCGGTCAGATCCGTGTTTTCCAGAGATTTGACTGTATTTCCTGTAGCTAACGATTCGGTTAAGATGAGTCCGCGACTTTTGCGGTAAGGCGGATTGTGATCGTGTTGCTCAAAAGCTCCGTTGAGCAAACAGGCAATAATCCCGCTTGTATTGATCGCTAACCAGGTTCCACCGGCTAAACCATCTTTAGGAAAATACAGCTCTGATCCCTCAACATTGTGCCAGTCCGGTAAGCCTGCTTTTTTACGCTCAGGGCTCTCATCTCTGTTTGATGTAATGAGGCGTGGAGAGCTGTGAGTTTCCGGCAAATAAGTCAGCGTGCACATACCTGTTTCGCAATTATTTAGCTCTGACCATTACAGGTTTTGGTTTCATCTCGATCATCTTCATCTTTTCAAAAAGTTTGATGAAGTAATATACCGGATCGAGTTCATACCATGAATGGCCAAAGTTTGCGCTGTTTGGTTTTGTGTGGTGATTGTTGTGGTAACTCTCACCCAGCATGAGAAAATCTATAGGGATGAGATTTTTACTTGTGTCACTTACTCTAAAACGGACAGTCCCAATTTTGTGGGCAAACCAGTTGATGATAGCACCGTGAAATGGTCCCATTACAAAGTGAATGGGGAGTAGGAGGAACATCCACCAATGAGTTGCGAAAATGGCGTAAAAACCGATGTAGAACAATCCCCATGAGATCCGAACCATCCAGTTGTCAGCGAATTTTTCAAAGCTGATCCATTCGGGAAGGTTTTTCGTGAACTTTTCATCTGTCTTCACCCGACCGTAGAAAATATCACTGTAAATAACTTTTGTTTTCCACATCATATCAAAGAGGTTCTTCGAATATTTTGGAGAGTGTGGATCTTTCTCAGTATCAGCATAGGCGTGATGTTGACGATGGAGAACTCCATACGTGTTGGGACTTAAATAAGATGATCCCTGCCACAACCAACTGAGGACAAACCAAATTTTCTCCCAGCTCTTACTCATCGTAAACATTTGGTGAGCTGCGTAGCGGTGATGAAAAAACGTTTGGGTAAAGAGTGATAAATACCAGTGTGCTAAAAAGAAGATTAAAATGATCACAATTGAAATGATTTAATGAATATCAGATTAAAAAAAGATATGCTGCAAATAACGACATAGGAGGAGAATGGGTTACCAACTTGTGATTAAAAATATCAAATTGGAGCTTCAACATCAGCGATAAACCAAACATCTCCGTTTTTTTCTACCAGCCAAGGCACCTCCCACCATATTCCTTCTTTGGCGAAAACTGTAAATTGGCCACTTTTATTTGAAGCCTCATCAAATGAAAATCCCATTTCAGCTAACTTTCGCGTTATTTTATCAACTCCGGCTGCATATTTGGTTCTGATTGTTATCAGATACTTGTCTTCATCAACATTTTCAAACTGACAGATGAATGAGTGAAGGCTACCCTCAAATACATCGTCAACTATATGTTTTGGTAGTATGACATTGTTGCTTGATGTGAGTTCGATCATAATTCGATTGTGATTTTTATCACTTTAGTCGATTTAATTAGACTTATTTTTGAACAAAATACACAAAAAAATGAAAAAATCTATATCGCTAATTCTAATACTATTTTCAACATTATTCATTTTTTCACAATCTCCAAATTACGGTGTTGCTGTAAAACCGGTTGAGTTTGAAAACATGCCCGGGCTACAATCTTATGCTTTTGGTCAGTATGATGGTAATTGGGTTTTAGTAGGAGGTAGGTTAGATGGACTTCATCGCAGGCAACCCTGGGCTTCTTTTGATGCTGGTAATAACAACGCATTTATATATGTTGTTGATCCTGCTACTGAAGAAGTATTTCAGAAATCTTTAACAGGTTTACCAACAGCTATTCAGGAGCAATTTCAAACTACAAATCCAAATTTTCATCAGGATGGTAAGTATCTGTACTATGTTGGAGGCTACGGATACAGTAATACAGCAGGCGATCATATTACACATGACAGACTAACAAGAATTGATATGAGTACGTTGATTCCGGCTGTTAAGAATAATACTTCTATTTCTGCATCTTTCAAGTCAGTTCAACATGCTGATATGGCAAACACGGGAGGTCAGTTAGAAATGATTGGTGACACCTTTTACCTTGCTGGTGGACAGAAGTTTACTGGTAGATACAACCCAATGGGAAATCCCACTTTTACTCAGCAATACCACGAAAAAGTAATGCGGTTTACTGTGAATGAAAACTCAAGTGGTAATTTGGTGATATCCAGGTTGCCAGACTTTATTGATCCTGTCAATTTGCACAGGAGAGATTACAATATGATTCCTCAAATATTTCCTGACGATTCATACGGCTTTACAATGTTTAGTGGTGTATTTCAGCCAACTCAGGATTTACCTTTTTTAAACTCTGTTGATGTCAAACAAAGCGGACATCAGGTCAATAATAACTTCACTCAATATCTTAATCATTATCACTGTGCTACAGCAGCTTTGTATGATCCTGATAGTAAGGTCATGGATAATTTATTCTTTGGTGGAATCAGTCAGTTTTATTTGGATGAAAATGATAGTTTGATCGAAGATACTGACGTTCCATTTGTGAATACCATTGCCAGGGTTAGAAGACTTGATGACGGTTCTATGAATGAGGAAAAAGTTGCAGAAATGCCTGGTTTGTTAGGTTCGGGCTCTGAATTTATACTTGCAAATGATATTACTTTTTACGAGCACGGAATAATTGATGTTAGCGAGTTAGATCTATCACTGGATTCAGTTCTCATCGGTTATGTTGTAGGTGGGATAGAAAGTAGCGCTAAGAATATCTTTTTCATCAATACAGGATCAGAAAGTTGGGCTACACAGGTTGTTTATGAAGTTTATTTGGTTGATAAACTATCAACAGGAAGTTTAATAAACAAAAAACAACTTTTTGATAGAGGAAACATTTACCCAAACCCTGTGTCAGGAGACTATGTAACACTTTCATTTAAATCACAAGTGAGAGGTGAAAGTGCTGATGTCATGATTTATGATCAGTCAGGAAGGGTTATTGATCAATTAAAAAGAGAAATAAAACCAGGACAGAATTCAATTGAGTTAAAAGCCCCTGATAAAAGCGGGATCTATTACATTACAGTTGTTGTTGGTCAGCATTTGAAAACGTTTACATTGACAAAAAAGTAAAGGAGTGAAATTCACCTCCCTTACTAAGATTCTTTTTAGAAGTTTTTCGTTAAGCCGATTTTACTACTGGAAAATGAAGAACCTCCACCAAGTTCAGCATTCAAAGACCATGTATCTTTAAAGTAATATCGTCCTCCTATTTGGACACCAAGGCCTATACCCGATGTTCGGTCACCACTGTATTCAGATGGCGAATCATACACATAAAAACCTGCGTTCAATCCAGCGTAGAGGCCTATGTCTGAAGGAAGTTCTAAAACCTCATTCAAATGATAGTTCCCTCTGACTGAAAATCCAAAGATGTTATGGCGATATCCTGTACCAAAATACCTTTCATTCCAGGATCTCCAGGAAAGTCTTCCTCCTACAGTGATATTGTCATCAACACCAACTTCAATTCCTCCATAGACAGGAATTCCCCATGTACTCAAACCAACACCAAAATCTGCCATTTTAGAGCCTTTTCCTATTGTATTTTGTGAATAGCTAAATGTACTACACGCTACAAAAAATAAGACGATTAATTTTTTCATTGTTGTGATTTAAATGGTTGAGTGCTTTCTTAAAGTAACAAGTATTATATCCAATACCAAAAAAGACCGCAATAATACGGTCTTTTTCTACATTACTGTATGTGTATTGAGAACTAGAAAATGTACTTGTTCTCTTTGATAATCGCTTCAGCAACTTCTCTTCTCGTTTGCTTGATATTGAATGGCTCGATTTTAGTAAATCGTTTGATTCCCATCATTTGCATGCGAAGTTCATCACCTTCAGCATAGCTCATCAGTGCTTCTCTACCGCATTTGCCAATTTTTTCGGCTGCTTCGTAAATGTAGGCTCTGACCATGTTTTGCTGAAGCTTTGTTTCTTCTTCGCCCTTCATCCCGGCCAGCTTTTCAACTCTCAGTAGAACAGATTCAGCCACATACGTTTCAGTAAGCATGTCTGCAATATTGAGCAGTATTTCCTGTTCTTTGGCGAGCTCCATCATGAATTTTTGAGCGGCAGATCCGGCTACCATCAATACAGCTTTCTTGAAGTTTTTAATGTAGCGCTTTTCAGAACCGAACAAACCACTGTCATCGTTATCAAAATCGGGGATTGACATGAGTTCTTCACCAACTTTCTTAGCCGGACCCATCAGGTCTAACTCGCCTTTCATACCCTTCTTGAGCATCATGTCAACCGTGAGCATTCTGTTGATCTCATTGGTTCCCTCGAAAATACGATTGATTCGCGCATCACGGTAAGAACGCTCAACAGGAGACTCTGCAGAGTATCCCATTCCACCGTAAATCTGAACACCTTCATCCACAACAAAGTCGAGCGTTTCAGATCCGTGGACTTTCATCATGGCACACTCAACAGCATATTGCTCTATACCTTTGAGATCGGCTTTGGCTTTATCCATGCCTTCTTTTTCGTGAAGGTATTTGATGTGATCTTCAATGTTTTGAGATGCTCGATAAGTAGCCGATTCAGACGCGTAAGTTTTAATCGCCATTTTAGCGATTTTATCTTTTATCGCTCCGTATTTCGAGATTGGTCTGCCAAACTGATTGCGCTCATTGGCGTAGTTCGTAGCCTGTGAAATAGTTCCTTTACAGCCGCCAAGAACTGCTGCAGCTAATTTGATTCTGCCAATATTCAGAATGTTAAGTGCAATCTTAAATCCTTCATTTTGTTTTCCTAAAAGATTGTCCTTTGGAATCTTAACATCATTGAAAAACACCTGGCGAGTACTGGAACCTTTAATTCCCATTTTCTTCTCTTCAGGATTTAATGAAACGCCATCAGTATCAGCCATAACGATAAAAGCACTGAGGTTTTCATCGTCACCAATTCGAGCAAAAACAGTGAATACATCGGCAAACCCACCATTTGTGATCCACATCTTTTGTCCTTTGATCACGTAGTGCTTGCCATCATCAGTGAGTTCGGCTTTTGTTTTTGCGCTGTTTGCGTCAGATCCTGATCCGGGCTCAGTTAAGCAGTAAGCACCTTTCCATTCTCCCGATGCCAGTTTTGGAAGGTATTTCTCTTTCTGTTCTTCAGTTCCGTAATAGAGGATAGGCAATGTACCTATTCCGGTATGAGCAGAATAAGAAACAGAAAATGAATGCCCGGCACCTGTAGCTTCTGAAGAAAGCATAGATGTCACAAAGTTTTTTCCAAAACCTCCGTATTGTTCAGGAACAGAGATTCCCAGCATTCCCAGTTCGCCAGCTTTATCTAAAATTGAGGACATCAATCCTTCTTCGAGTGCATCAATACGATCGAGATTTGGTGTAACCTCTTTATCCACAAAATCTTTACAGGTTTGTGCAATCATCAATTGTTCTTCATCAAACTCTTCAGGGATGAAAACATCTTTAGCATCTGATTCACGGATGAGGAATTCACCGCCCATCAGTACTGATTTATTTTTATTATCACTCATAATTCTTTGTTTTAGTTGGTTATTTCAATAATTCGTAAACTCCGGCTGCTCCCTGTCCGCTACCCACGCACATTGTTACAACACCGTATTTTTTGTCGCGCCTGCGCAACTCATCGATCATTTGAACAGAGAGTTTAGCGCCTGTACAACCCAGCGGGTGACCCAGGGCAATTGCTCCGCCATTTACATTCACGAGTTCAGGATCTAAGTCCAGCTCACGAATAACGGCTAATGATTGAGAAGCAAATGCTTCGTTGAGTTCAATGAGGTCGATGTCGTTTTTGGTCAGACCCGCCTTTTTCAAAGCAGCAGGTACCGCATCTACCGGTCCAATTCCCATTATTCTGGGGTCAACACCTACAGCCGCGTAGGAGTGGAGTCTGGCAATTGGTTCTACACCTAATTCTTTCACCATCTTTTCACTCATGACAAGTGTAAAAGCAGCTCCGTCACTTGTTTGTGAAGCATTACCGGCTGTCACTGATCCCTTTTGATCGAATACGGGTCTGAGCTTGCCGAGCTTCTCAACAGAAGTGTCTTTACGGACACCTTCATCAGTATCTACTGTGTAATTGCGATTTTGCTTTTTGCCGTTTTCATCGAGGTATGTCTGTTCAACATCAATCGGTACGATTCCGTTTTTGAAGTGTCCGTTCTCAATGGCATTGGCCGCTCTTTGGTGAGACTGCAGCGCAAATTTGTCCTGATCTTCTCGGCTCACTTTGTAATCACGGGCAACAGCTTCTGCTGTAAGTCCCATTCCCCAGTACCATGTTGGGTTTTCTTTAGACACTTTTGAGTTGGGAACAATTCGCCATCCGCCAAACGGAATAGGTGACATCGTTTCAACACCACCGGCTACAATGCAATCAGCTATACCAGCATGAATTTTTGATGCTGCCACTGCGATTGTCTCCAGTCCGGATGCACAATAACGATTGATTGTCATTCCCGGAACTTTATCGGTTTTCAAACTCATAAGTGAGATCATTCTACCGATGTTCAATCCCTGTTCAGCTTCAGGTGTTGCATTTCCCACGATGAAGTCATCGATGCGTTCTTTTTCTAAATTAGGCACTTCTTTGAGCATGCCTTCTATAACCTGAACGGCCAAATCATCGGGACGGAGGAAGCGGAAACTACCTCTCGGTGCTTTGCCTACGGCCGATCTTTTTGCTGCTACTATATATGCGTCCATAATTGAATGTCTTTTTTAGTTTCTTAATATTTTTCCGGTTTTTAGGAGACTCTGAATACGTTCGAGCGTCTTCTTTTGCATACACAACTCTAAGAAAGCTCTGCGCTCCATCTTGAGTAGGTATTCTTCATCGACTTCGGTCGGTTCTGACAGATCACCGCCACACATTACCCAACCTAATTTTTCAGAGATAAGTTGATCGTGTTCGCTGATGTAATGACCAGATTTCATGCTATCGGCACCGGAATAGACAATTCCCAAACCTTCTTTCCCGAGGACCTTAATATCCTTGCGCATAACTGGTTTAGAATATCCTTTTTCAAAGAGGTTGAGAGCATTTTGCTTTGCGTAAGCGAGTTGATGATCGCGACTGATGATCACTTCATCCTGTCCGTGACGTAAGTAGCCGAGTTCAAATCCTTCGTGAGCACTTTTCGCGACTTTCGCCTGTCCGATTGTGAGGAATCGGTTGCGCAACTGATTGACGCGAATATCACCTTCGTTGAGATCGTCATTCAGGCGCAGCGTAAATTCTTTTGTTCCGCCACCGCCCGGTACAAGGCCAACACCAAACTCAACTAATCCGATGTACGTTTCAGCGTGTGCGATTACTTTATCAGCGTGCATGGATAGTTCACATCCGCCACCGAGTGTCATTCCGTGAGGAGCAACCACAACCGGAATATTACTGTAGCGAACGCGCATCATGGTATTTTGGAATGATTTTATAGCGAACTCCAGCTCATCGTATTCCTGTTCAACTGCGAACATGAAGATCATGCCCACATTAGCCCCGGCTGAGAAATTATCTCCTGTATTGGATATCACTAATCCTTTATAGCTCTCTTCAGCCATGTCGATCGCTTTGTTGATACCCTGGATAATTTCCTGACCAATCGTGTTCATTTTGGTGTGGAACTCAAGGTTTATAATTCCGTCACCCAAATCGACAATTGTAGCGCCTGAATTACTCCACAGCGTATTTCCCTCGCGGATTGTATTGAGGTTGATTGTATCTTTTTGTCCGGGGATCTCTTTGTAATCTCCCGAGTTGATATCGTAATAGAGCTTGAGACCGTTCTCGATCTTGTAAAACGCTTTGTGACCGGCATCTTTCATCTTGTAAAGCCAGTCTGCCGGCTTTTTGTCAGCTTTTTCCATTTCGGTCAGAACCGTGTCAAAGCCAATTGCGTCCCATGCCTCGAACGGACCTTGCTTCCAGCCGAAACCGGCTCTGAGTGCATCGTCAATCCTGTAGAGCTCGTCAGAGATTTCAGGAATCCGATTTGTTGCGTATTGGAAGAGTGAAGTGAAAGTAGTGCGGTAAAATTCTCCGGCTTTGTCTTTTCCTTTGAATAATACCGGCATGCGTTCGCTGAGGCTGTCGATTTGTTTCGTTTGCTCAAGCGTGTCGAATTTCACCTTCTTCTTTGGATTGTATTCGAGCGTGTTGAGATCGAGGGCCAGGATCTGACTGTTACCGTCATCATCTTTTACCTTTTTATAAAAGCCCTGTTTCGTTTTGGAACCCAACCATTCGTTGTCGACCATCTTTTGGATGTAGTCTGGCAACTTGAAAAGGTGATTGGCTTCGTCATTGGGCGTGTTGTCCTTCAATCCCTTTGCTACGAGGACCAGCGTGTCGAGGCCAACCACATCTGCGGTTCTGAACGTAGCTGATTTAGGTCTGCCTAAAACCGGACCAGTCAATTTATCAACTTCTTCAACAGTGAAGTCCATGTCTTTCACCGTGTGGAAGAGCGACATGATGGAGAAAACACCAATTCTGTTCGCGATAAATGCCGGTGTATCTTTACAGAGCACGGTTGTTTTGCCGAGGAATTTTCGCCCGTAATCTAATAAGAAGTCAATGAGAACCTGATCAGTTTCTTTTGTCGGGATGAGTTCCATAAGTTGTAGATACCTTGGCGGATTGAAGAAGTGAGTTCCCAAAAAGTGTTTTTTGAAATCATCGCTTCTGTCTTCGAGCATCATGTTTATAGGAATCCCCGAAGTGTTTGAGGAAATGATAGTTCCCTGCTTGCGGTGTTTCTCAACATTAGTGAAAACTTCTTTTTTGATGTCGAGTCGTTCGATTACCGCCTCAATGATCCAGTCGCAATCGCTGATGAGATCCATGTTGTCTTCCATGTTTCCCGTCACGATATTCTTGGCGAGCTTTTGATCATAAATAGGAGAGGGGTTTGATTTTAATGCCGTTTTGAGCGCGTCATTCACGAGCTTGTTGCGCGCGTTTTTGCCGTCACTATCTTTTGCCTCTTTGGGTACAATGTCCAGCAGCACAACTTCGCATCCGGCATTGGCAAAGTGGCAGGCTATTCTGGAGCCCATTACTCCTGATCCCAAAACAGCTACCTTATTGATGTTTCTTCTCATAATTGAATTTTATTTTTTGATAAAAAGAGGGTGTATCAAAAGGCGTTTTAAAATTTAAATACAGATGATCACAAGTTTTAATCCTCATAAATCAGCTATTTAATTTTTTAACACCTTGCCTTTTAATACCGAAAAATCCATTATTTTTCGGTATTGATTCACCCTCTAAGTGTTTCTGTTTCTAATTGGAAAATATCCTCATTATCGAGTAGGTGATTAATTTTATTCATCGTTGTTAGCATTTGATTGAGTTCTTTATCGGTCAGAGCCGAGTGAACAGCATCATTGAACTTTAAAACGGTATCGCGGCTTACTTTTCTCTTTTTCTCTCCTAAATCGGTGAGAAAGATTCGAACTTTTCGTTTGTCGAATTCATCGGGTTTGCGTTCGATGAAGCCGAGGTCTTCCATACTTTTTAGTGTACGGGTCAAACTTCTCGATTCCATCCCCATGAGCGGACCTAATTTTGTGGATGGTGTGCCTTTATCACGATCTATGTTCAGCAGCACATATCCAATAGACATGGTAAATCCGTGCTTTTGAGCCTCTATATTGTAGAGGCGTGATATCTTGTGCCAGGCCCATCTAATTGGGAAATCTATCGTTTCTTCCGGTTTCATCGTGTTCAAATTTAATAAAAAAGGTATGCACGCATAACAAAATATGTAAAAAATATCTTTATTTTCTCAAATTGAGCAGCGTTTAACTTTGAGGAACAGGTAGTTTGACACCTGATTGATTGAGTTTACACCTTCACCCGAATAATCTCATTGATATTGGTGGTATATTTTTTTGAGAGTCTTTCCTGGCGAGTTTTCCATCTTTTTTCTTTGCCGAGGTACTGAGATCCAAGCCTGATTTTATCTTCCCCAATTTTATCATTGAGTTTGTCGATGGTACTCATCAGCTTTTTGTGTCGCGGATCTTTTTGTTCAAAGAGATTGGTTTGTTCCTGTGATTCAGGAGTGAAATCAGAAATGATGACTCCGGCTTTTTTGTAGTGGTAGCGGTCGTAGTATATTTTTCTCAGCACGATGAGTGCGTATTTGGCGATAACCAGGTCAGAGTTTGACGCGTAGGGCAGCTCAACGGTGATGCTGTTGTAGTACTGCGGTTGCTCTATTTTGTGCGGATTGGTTCGCAGGAAAACGGTTACGGCATTACAGTTTGACCGCTGCTTGCGCAGTTTTTTGGCGCAGGCCACAGCAAAGCTGGAAACGTGTTCTTTTAAATGAGAAAAGTCGTTGTAATCGCGATCAAACGAGCGGGTTGTGGCGATGTTCTTTTTGGGTTGTAGAGCTTCCAGTCCCAGGGTAGGTTTTCCGCTCAAGTCGTATTTTAGTCTGAGCCCTACAATTGAAAGTTCCCGCTTCACAAATTGATCAGATAGTTGCGTGAACTGGTAAGCATTTTGAACTCCGGCTCTGAGTAACTTGCGGGCATTTCGTCTCCCAACTCCCCACACATCACCAATTTTCAGCCACTTGAGCGCTTTGTCTATTTTTTCCTGACTATCAATAATGTAAACGCCTCCAGTGTAATCCTGAAATTTTTTGGCTACGCGATTGGCTAATTTTGCGAGCGACTTGGTGGGAGCAAAGCCTATGCTCACAGGTATTCCTGTACTCTTCAGAACCTTTCTCCGCAGCTTTTCGCCATCTATAGCCGGCTGGAAGGACAGGCTCTGACCGAAATAAAGGAAAGCTTCATCGATGCTGTAGATCTCGATATCTGGCGTTGAGTTGGCTAAAATACTCATCACGCGCTTGCTCATATCTCCGTAGAGTGGGTAGTTTGATGAGAAAACGCGAATGCTGTGTTGCTTGAAAAAGCGATCGTACTTGAAGCAGGGAGCGCCCATGGGAACGCCAAGTGCCTTGGCTTCAGTGTTGCGCGCAATAACACAGCCGTCATTGTTGGAGAGCACCACAATGGGCTGACCTTTTAAATCTGGCCGAAAGACCGATTCACAGGAGGCATAAAAGTTATTGCAATCTACGAGCGCGTACATCTTAAAATGATTTTACGGAATGTACAACAATTCCCCAAATGATGAACTCATTTTCTTCGGTTACTTTGATGGGTTTGTAGTTTTTATTTCCGGGAATGAGCCAGCAGTGATCTTTCTCAAATTTGATTTTCTTGAGTGTAAATTCACCATCGATGTAGCAGACGGCTATTTTTCCATCTGTAGGTTCAACGCTCCTGTCCACTACGAGTAAGTCGCCATCGTCAATTCCAAGGTCCTGCATGGAAACACCGTCAACCCGGCAAAAGAAAGTTGAGGGCGGATTTTTAATCAGCTCTTTGTTCAAGTCTATTGGGTTTTCCTCGTATTCCTCAGCCGGAGAGGGAAAACCGGCTTTTACGCCAACTTCAAAATAAGGCCTTTTAACAGTTGTTGACCTGCTTACTCTGTAAAATGTGAGTTTTTCCTTGTTTTTCATCATCATACCTGGCAAAAGTAAACGTCTGCTTTTTTACAAGGTTTAAATCTGAAAGAAATAAATTGGAATAGGGGTGAAGTGGTGGAGGTAGCCTCCAGCCCCGCTCAATTACATCCCGTGGTTTACGTCCAGCTTTACTGAATCGTGTTTTCAAAAACAAAATTTATTTTTTGTATCATTGTAGTCAGGTTTAAGCTGACTAAATAACTATGAATAATAAAAACATATCAACTCAGTCCAGTGAGATATTAGGGTATTTCAATATACTCGGAAAAGATTGTTTTGACTTCAATGAAGCAAAAAAGGTACTTCCAAATTCTAGCGAAAGCGCGATAAAAGAGTTGCTGAGTGATATGGTCAGGCGTGGACTTCTTATGCGATTGAAAAGAGGTTTTTACTGCCTGATTCCCTACGAGCAGGACCCGGATGCTTTTATGCCGGACTGGCATTTATTAGCTAAGCCGTTAACCAAAGGAATCGATCACTATATTG
The DNA here is from genome assembly GCF_031581065.1 of Salibacter sp. NCBI lineage: Bacteria > Pseudomonadati > Bacteroidota > Flavobacteriia > Flavobacteriales > Salibacteraceae > Salibacter > Salibacter sp. Next base: position 25,818 of record NZ_JAVLBN010000021.1, on the reverse strand, counting down.
GATACTATTCAGCTCTGCAAATCCATAACCTGATCACTCAACCTTCACTGAAAGAACAAATCGTAGTCGCCAAACAAATGCGTCCAACACAAATAGAAGTTAAGGGAGTGTCTTTTCAGTTCATCTATCACAATAGCAATCATTTTTTTGGTGCAAAAAAGGTGTGGATTGACAGTTTTCATAAAGTATTGTGTTCAGACCTGGAAAAAACCTTTGTCGATTGTCTTTTTAAACCAGATTATGCCGGGGGCATAGTGGAAATTGCCAGGGCACTTTATATTTCAAAAGACAGATTAAAATTTGATAAGCTTATGAAATACACTGAAAAGTTCAATTCTCAGGCAGTTATGAAAAGGCTTGGTTTTTTATTAGAAATTCTGGAGATCAATACAGATATTATTCAAAAATTACACGAATCAAAAACTGCATCCTATGTATTGTTAGATACCGAATTACCCAGGCAAGGCAAACACATCAGCCGTTGGAGTATTCAACAAAATTTAGAAACGGAAACCATTAAGTCTGCCATTTACACATGATTAAACCCGGAGAAATACAAAATAAAGCCCGTGAAGTGGGGGTTCGTGACCAGCAGATAGAAAAGGACTACATACTTTCATGGATACTACAAGGTATTGCTCAACATGAAAGTCTTGCAAAGTCAATGGCATTCAAAGGCGGAACGGTACTGAAGAAAATGTACTTTGACGATTATCGCTTTTCTGAGGATTTAGATTTCACTTTACTTGATGATACTATTTTCAAAGAACAGATTTTTGAATGGTTTTCAGCCGTTTTTGAATTTATAAAGGATGAAGCCAACATTCCGCTCGAAATAATTGATGACAATGAACATGAAGACGGAGGCATTAACTTTTACATCTCCTATATAGGTCCGTTGGGTGGTCAGGGAAACAATAAAAAAGTGAAAGTTGATATTTCCAGAAGTGAAAAACTGGCTTTTGATACAGTTAAACGAGATGTCATCATTTCTTATTCAGATCAGGAAGAGCATCAGATACTCTCTTATTCCCTGGAAGAAGTATTAGTTGAAAAATTACGTTCGGTCATGCAGCGTATGCAAGCCCGTGATTTTTACGACATCTGGTACTTGTTAGAAATTCATGGAATGGATATTAGTTTTTACATTCCGGAATTTCGTGTAAAATGTGAGAATAAAGATATAAAGCCGGACGACTTTCACCTTAAGCTGAAACAGCGGATACCTCAATATAAAGGACGTTGGCAAAAATCAATGGCTGATCAGATAATAGACCTGCCAGACTTTGAGCAAGTAGAACGAGAAGTGATGCGACACCTTAAGAAATTTGATTTGCAATAACTAAGTAGGAAATAGAATATAGAATATAACATTATTCACGCCATTGAGGATTTTCGTTAGCGAAGAATGTGTCTATGACTAGCTGTTAACCTAAGGTTTTTTATATACCTCCAACTAAACTAACACCCAATTAAACCGCTTGTTTTACTCCCATCTCCTAAAAATTAAACAGACCACATTCAACCAACACCAAAAAACGAACGTTCAAAACCATACATTCCGCATCATTTTATATATTTACCCGACTTAAAGTCAAAAACGGGATACTGAACCGCAGCACGATTGAGTTTTTTGGATTATGGGAGAAAATCAACAGCCCCAATTTTAAAGGGGGCGAATTCGATGCCTTTAAAAATGAAGTCCCACTTTTCTCAGCTGCGAAACGTTGTGAGGCAACAATAAGAACCTTCCTTTTAAAACAACACTTGTTTCTCAATTAGGAAACTTTTATCTTTGCTGAAAAAAAAAATGAATGGACGATTATAAATTCCGGGTGTAGTTTATGGAAGATGCAAAGCAGTTCCTTGACAAGCTTGACGAAAAGGCTAGAGAAAAAGTCTACTACAATATTTGGAAAGCTAGAAGGACAAACGACAAGAAGCTTTTCAAGAAACTTCAAGACGAAATTTGGGAATTTAGAACTAAATACAGCAAGTCCTATTATAGACTTTTTGCATTTTGGGACAAAACTGACAAAGAAGACACTGTGGTAGTTTCAACACACGGACTTATCAAGAAAACGGATAAAACACCAAAAAGCGAAATTGCCAAAGCAGAACGATTGAGACAACAATACCTTGCCTACCGACAGGCAGATATTAACAGCAAAAACAAAGAAAAATGAAGACATACAGTTTAGAAGAGATGACTGATAAACACATCGGTAAAAAAGGAACAAAAAAAAGAGATGAATTCGATTATGAACTTCGTCTTGACTTACTGGGACATTCCATTAAACAAGCAAGAAAAGAACGTCACTTAACTCAAGATCAACTTGGAAAACTTGTTGGTGTCAAGAAAGCACAAATCTCCAAGATTGAAAATAGCGTTACCGATGCCAGGTTTTCCACCATTTTAAAAGTGTTTAAAGTGTTGGGAGCCAAAGTGAATTTTAATGTAGAACTCAGTAATCGAAAATTAGCGTAACAACATTAATGCTCACCGCACAACAAGTGGCTACAACTAATGCTGGGGCAATTCAGTAAATTTTAAGATATTGAAGAAAATAACTGTTTAGAACAGACCCCAGCTCCCGCGCGATTGTATCGCGTGGTTATAAGGCCACAATACCAGCTCCAACCCAATTAAACCGCATATTTTACTCCCAACTCATAAAATTAAGCACACCGCTCCTCATTCAACCAACACCAAAAAACGAACGCTCAAGACCATACATTCTAAATCATTTTATATATTTACCCGACTTAAAGTCAAAAACTGGATGCTGAGCCGCAGCATGATTGAGTTTTTTTTGGATTATGGGAGAAAATCAGCAACCTCAATTTTAAAGGTGGCCAATTAGATGCCTTTAAAATGAAGCCCCACGTTTTTTAGCTGCAAAACGTTAGCGTACATTAGAAACAAGACAGAGAATAAAAAAATTGAAAGGTGAAACCTGAAAACCTTTTTTACAGTGTAAGTAAGAAGATAAAAATAAATAAGAATGAAAAAAGTAAGTTTAATTTTAACCCTTTTAATCGGATTTAGCTCTATCTCTTATGCCCAAACCGTAACCATTGGAACCCAGGTATGGATGACCAATAACCTCAACGTGCATAAATTTCGAAATGGCGACCCTATACCACAAGCTAAAACTAAGGATGAATGGGAAAAAGCAGGAGAGAATGGTGAACCTGCCTGGTGTTATTACCATAACGACCCGGTCAACGGTGAAAAGTACGGCAAACTTTACAATTGGTATGCGGTAAATGACTCAAGAGGATTAGCGCCAGAAGGTTGGAAAATTCCATCTGATGAGGATTGGACAACCCTTACCGATTATTTGGGTGGTGAAGAAATAGCAGGTGAAAAAATGAAAAGCACCAGAGGTTGGGAACAAGAAGGTAATGGTACCAACGAAAGCGGATTTTCTGGACTTCCGGGCGGTGTCCGTGCCGACAGTGGGACGTTTAACGTCCCACTTAGTGGGACGTTTCTCACCATTGACTATTATGGTTACTGGTGGAGTTCTTCGGAGGGCGATACGAGCAGTGCTTGGTCCCGCTATCTGGGTTACGACAATAGCGGTGTGGTAAGGTACGATGGCGATAAGGAACTAGGCTTGTCTGTTCGTTGCCTCAGGGATTGATTTCACCCCAGCTCCCGCGCGATTGCATCGCGTGGGTTATCATTCTAACCCCGAGAAATAATCACACCCCCATCACCTCAAACTCCTTTTCAACAACTGCGCATTGATCGCTACAATTATGGTGCTCAGGCTCATGAGGACAGCGCCCACTGCCGGACTCAAAACAATATCTGCCCATGCCAGTACGCCTGCTGCGAGTGGAACAGCCACAATGTTGTAACCGGCAGCCCAAAACAGGTTCTGAACCATTTTCTTGTGTGTCGCTTCGCCAAAGAGGATCAGCGATGCTATATCTTTTGGATTGCTGTTGACCAACACGATATCTGCCGTTTCAGCAGCCACATCTGTTCCCGAGCCCACGGCTATGCCAATATCGGCCTGGGCCAGGGCAGGAGCGTCATTCACTCCGTCTCGCCACCTCCCGCGCGATTGTATCGCGTGGTTATAAGTAACTCGTAAACCCGAGAAATAATCACAACCTCCTTCACCTCATAATCATCCGCATTAATAAAAGTTATTCATGGCTGCAATCACTATTTTGATCTTTAATTGTGTTAGTACGTGCACTCAATAGTGATTATGCTAATGACGCTATACATTCATCGCAGCCATGCAAGCTTTCAACAAAATTGTTGCAAATTTGTCCTCGCAATTTTTAAACGAACACTTCAATGTCTGACGATAAAAAGATTATTTTTTCGATGCAGGGTGTCAGCAAGATACACCCGCCAAATAAACAGGTTCTCAAAGATATTTACCTGAGCTTTTACTACGGAGCCAAGATCGGTATTCTCGGTTTAAACGGTTCCGGTAAATCAACGCTTCTACGCATTATTGCCGGGAAAGATGAAAGTTACCAGGGAGATGTTGTGTTTACACCGGGTTATTCTGTTGGCTTTTTGGAACAGGAACCTGAGCTCGATGAAGCTAAAACAGTAAAAGAAGTAGTGAAAGAAGGAGTTGCTGATACGATCAGGCTCCTTGAGGAATATGAAGATATCAACAAGCAGTTTGAAAAGCCTGAGGTCTATGAAGATCCAGATAAAATGGAGAAGCTCATGGAGCGCCAGGGTAAGCTGCAGGATAAAATAGATTCATCAGGAGCGTGGGAAATCGATCAAACGCTCAACCGCGCGATGGATGCGCTCAATTGTCCGGAAGAAGACAAGAAAATTGAAGTCCTTTCCGGTGGTGAAAAAAGACGTGTGGCGCTTTGTCGCTTGCTTTTACAAAAACCAGACATCTTGTTGCTCGATGAGCCTACCAACCACCTCGATGCCGAATCAGTACTGTGGTTAGAGCACCACTTGCAAGAATACAAAGGAACCGTCATTGCAGTAACGCACGACCGTTACTTCCTCGATAATGTTGCGGGTTGGATTCTCGAACTCGACAGGGGTGAAGGGATTCCGTTTAAGGGGAACTACTCGAGCTGGCTCGATCAAAAATCAAAACGATTAGAGCAGGAAGAAAAGCAGGAAACCAAGCGCCAAAAAGCATTGAAAGAAGAGCTCGAGTGGGTGCGTCAGGGACCTAAGGGTCGCCAGTCGAAATCGAAAGCGCGTCTCAAGAACTACGAATCGATGCTCAATGAGGACGTAAAAGAAAAAGAGAAGAATCTCGAAATTTGGATTCCGCCAGGGCCACGCCTCGGGAATGAAGTGATCAAGGCTGAGCACGTCAAAAAGGCTTACGGAGATAAATTACTTTATGAAGATTTGAACTTCGATCTTCCGCCTGCTGGAGTTGTTGGGATTATTGGACCAAACGGAGCCGGTAAAACCACAATTTTCAGGATGATCATGGAAAAGGAACAGCCTGATGCCGGAGACTTCAGCATCGGAGATACGGTTGAGATCTCTTATGTCGATCAGACCCATGAAGATATCGACCCTGAAAAATCTGTTTGGGAAGTGATTTCTGGCGGAAATGAACACATCGAACTGGGAGGTCGCTCAATCAATAGCCGTGCTTATTGCTCGCGTTTCAATTTCAATGGATCTGACCAACAGAAAAAAGTGGGAACGCTTTCCGGTGGAGAACGAAACAGATTGCACCTCGCGATGAGTTTGAAACAGGAGGCCAACGTGCTGCTGCTCGATGAGCCTACTAACGACATTGATGTGAATACGCTGCGCTCACTCGAAGAGGCGATCAACAACTTTGCGGGTTGCTCAGTGATTATTTCACACGACCGCTGGTTCCTCGATCGCGTTTGTACGCATATTTTGGCATTTGAAGGAGATTCTCAGGTTTATTACTTCGAAGGTTCGTTTACTGAATACGAAGAGAATAAGCGCAAACGTATGGGAGATGTTGAGCCCAGACGCTTCAAATACAAAAAGCTCACTAAAGAAGATTAATATTCGAAAGCCTCTGAAATTCAGGGGCTTTTTTTGTAAGATTATTCAATTTTTTAAAATCATTTATTTTACCTTGAATTCTCTGAACCAATCTTGGTTAATCCTGTTATAACAGCAATTAATAACACAATAATTGTAAATATGATTTTTGTCACATTGAGTTAAACGCTCAATTGTTAATTTTGTAAAAAATTTAAAAACTATGAACAAGGTATTTCTAACAATTACAGCAGCCACAATGTTACTCGCTTCATGCGGAGGTGGTGGAGGAGAGTCTAAAAAAGATTCTTCTAAAGAAGAAGGAATGAAGATCGAACAAAAAACTCAGGAGAAAGCTGAGAAAGATGTTCCGGAAACAGTTGAAATCACTATTGAAGGTGATGACCAAATGAAGTTCAACATGAAAAAGATTGAAGTTTATGAAGGTCAAACTGTGAAACTTACACTCAAGCACGTTGGTAAAATGACGAAAAAAGCTATGGGACACAATTGGGTTCTTTTGGCTAAAGGTGTAGATAAAGCAGCTTTTGGAGCTGAAGCAGCCGGAATGGAAAACGGAATTGAAAACGGACACATTCCAGCAGACAGAAGCGAAGACATCATCGCACACACGAAACTTCTTGGCGGTGGCGAAGAAACAACTATCGAATTTGAAGCTCCTGAAGCTGGCGGATACGATTTCATGTGCAGCTTCCCGGGACACTACGCTACGATGAACGGTAAATTTATCGTGAAGAAGCCGTAAGACTTTAGTGCAATTTTTTCATAAAAAAACCGACTCATGAAAGTCGGTTTTTTTATGAAAAATAAATAAGGAGATTAAAAATGTTTCCCTTTTTCTAATACTTCATTTGTTCTTAGCTCAGTAGGTTCTCCTTCTAAATTTATAACAACCACATTTGCATAATCACCAAACTCTAATGGAATGTTCGCATTATCTATATGTTTATAACCTAGATGATATTTCTTTGCTGTGTTAAGTATAAAAGAATCTGTTGTATCAAAATATATACTTACTTTGTTATTTAAATTACTATTGTTACTTATAGATGAAAAATTTTTTATTACACAGCCTTTGCAATATTCTGGATATACAATAACTTTAACTTTATCGCTTTGTTTACAGCTACCTATAATGAGAATAGACACTAAAAACACAATAGAATTATATTTCATATATATAACATTTATTATTTCTTAGACTTAACAAATACAACTTTCCCTTCTTGATTAAGGCGTAAGAATATTTGTTATTCTTAATATGATAAGTTTTGATTAGATTTAATTTTTTATCAAATTTTTTGAGTTCTATATTTCGATTATAATTTCTAATATTATTTCGGTAAAATATCTTACTAGCATATTCTTTTAAAAGAAATAAATTGCTTTTAGTAACAATTATGTCTTTGTTGTAGTCAGTAGTAAATCTGTATCTTTTTAATTTAGAGATTTGATATTGATCATCATAATTAATTGTTAGGTAATTTCCATTTAATGTATCTATTGGTGCAGTTAATAAGGTTTTGAACTCATTAGATTTTGAAATACAATTTAGCACTCTTGGTGCGTGATATAAAAAGTTTGAATCAGCTGCTATAGCTGGGTATCTAAAATACTGATATGTAGAATCAGACTTACATCCACTACCTGCAAAATACGAAGTATCTCGATTGAAATAATAAAATATTGGATTTGTATTCTTGTAAACACTAGAATTATCTGTATTTCTTTCAACAACATAGTATAATAATATAAAATAATCTTTAATCTTAAATAGATTAGAATTATTTTGCAAAGAAAAATCTACACCGTGCTTTTTATTTATAGTGGGAGTAATAAACTTAAAAGAATCAACTGTGTTTAATTTATGATCTTTTTTGTATAAAGTATTATTTGAAAGTAAATATAGATATGAAGAGTCAACCTTATATGCGTCTATTTTACTTTTTAAAACAGGATCAGAAAACACATGTCTATTTGTGCTAGAGTAGAATGTATGTAGCTCATTTTGAGATGTAATGCTAGTGTATCGAAAATCTTGATTTGGTAGTACTGTTATGTGTTGACCGTATAAGTTTAGTTTATATCCTTTGTCATTTTTATTTTCTAAACTATCTAAATTATAGTTGAACTCTATACTATCAATTGGAATAATATAAGAAATTTCATCTTTATGTATATTTTCATCATAATTATTACAACCTATTAACACTAAAGCTATAATAAAAAACAACCCAAATAAGTATTTGGGTTGCATAAAATCAATATTAAACACTTTAAAATTCAACTCCATAATATTCATTTGAAGATGAGGTGATTAAAATTCTGTTACTATTTCCATCTTGACTAATTTCAATGTCGTCTATATCTTCAATATTAGGAGCAAAAGTATAAGAGGGATTTGAAGCAAGCCATTGAGCATGAAAGCTTACACTACTTACTTTGCAATTATTTCCTGATTGAAGACACTCCCAAACAGTTCCCTCATCATCACTAAATGCTACTTCTTTACTGTAACTTGCAATCTGGAGTTGAGCTAAAACATTATTATCAGACAAAGTTGATTCATAATTGTAAACTTCTACTAACTCATCTTGATCATTGTTGATAAAGAGATATGGGAACTCAAAGTTTAAATTGCGTTCTCCTGAGACAAGTTTCCCTAAAAAATCATCATTGTATAGATTAGGGAATTCAGTACTTAAATCGTTATTTAAAAAATAATTGTCAAGATCATTATTTCCTATGTTAATTAATTCAAGTACCTGATCAACAAATTGATCTTGTGCATCAGCACTTGAAGAGGGTACTTTACATCCTGAACCAGGCTGAGAGCAATCAAGCTTGTCATCTACCCATTCATATGCTCTCTTTTCTTCTAGGGTACTTATTTCAGACGAACCGTATTTCTCGTCTGGTGATGTTGAATTCACTTTATTATTTCTATTAGCGTTCTTTTCTTTTACAAGACTTTCAGAAATATCCTGATTTTTAGTGCATGAAGAAAGGAACACCCCTGCAACTAGTAAGGGGGGGTAATGAACGTTAAAAAACTTGTAGTTTTCATAAGCATTATAATTTTTTAATTTGACATATTCAAATTTAATTACTTTTTATTTAAAAAAAAATTTGTCACTCTTTATTTTGTTAATTGACGACTTATTATAATTACTCCTTAATATAGATGTTGCCTTTTCTGTAGTTATTTGAAATGAGTACAAAAAGTTTTACAAATAAAATAGATACTGGTTATGGATTCAAAATCCATTTTCAAACTTTCATCTTCTAAAATATTACGCCTGGTGAAGTTTTTTGAGGTCTGCAGTAGTCTTAAAGTTCCCAAAGAGCACAGTAGCTCTTTTACCTTCAATATCAATAACTTCGCCTTTTTGGCTTCCGCCTTCAATCACTACTTTGTCGCCCACCTCAATCTTTTGATACTTTCGTTTTTTTGGTTTGATCAAATCGCTCTTTTCGCGTTGCTTTTCAATAGGGGCTAACTTCTTTTTTTGCTTCTCTTTTTTCTGCTCAGGTTTTTGATTCTTGGTGTATTCAATCTTGAGGAATTTCACAAAATCTTTGATCACCTTCTTGAGGTTCTTACCGTTGTAGGAATCGATAAACCCTTTCAGTTTCTTGCCGAAATTGATGAAGTCATTATTCTCCTGCTGCGTTTGCTGGAGTCTGAGGAGTTTAAATTCGAGTTCTTCACGTCTGAATTCAAAATCTTCCTTTGAGCGTTTTGCTTTTTCTATTTTGCTATGCAGTTCGTTTTTCTTTTCGGTCAGAGCCAGTTTCTCGCGTTGTAACGTACCGATTGACTCATCGAGGTCGAGCTTGCCGGAGTGCACGCGATTGCGCGCTTGTTCGATGATCTCCTTTGGTATTTTGTTTTTCTCAGCTACTTCAAAAGTGAAGGAACTACCGGGCTGACCAACCGATAGCTTGTAGAGCGGCATCAGTGTTTTGCGATCAAAGAGCATGCTGCCGTTTTGGGCTGCTTCGAGTTGATCAGCAATGATCTTGATATTGGCGTAGTGCGTTGTGATGACTCCGTAAGCTCCGGTTTTGTAGAGTGCTTCAAAACACACCTCGGCCAGTGCACCACCCAGTTCCGGATCTGACCCGGTTCCGAATTCATCGATTAAGAAGAGCGTTTTCTTGTTGGTTACAGTGAGGAAGTGGTACATGTTTTTGAGTCGGTAGCTGTAAGTGCTGAGCTCGTTTTCGATACTCTGGTTGTCGCCTATGTCGGTCAGGATCTGACCAAAAATACCACAGCTAGAGCCTTCCTCAACCGGAATGAGCAATCCGCTTTGCAGCATGGTTTGCAACAATCCCACTGTCTTGAGGGAAATACTTTTTCCGCCAGCGTTGGGACCAGAAATCACGAGGATGCGCTTTTCCTTGTCGAGCGTGATGTTTTGCGAGATGGTCTTTTCTTTCTTTTCTTCATTCTTGAGCCACAAGAGCGGGTGGAGACACTTTTGAAAGTTGATGTGCAGTTCATTGGGGTGCAGCTCGGGCAAAATGCCATTGATGCGTTTTGAGAAATGTGCTTTGGCCTGCACAAAGTCCATATCGACCAGTACGTGCTGATAGGCTTCCAAAACAGGGACATGTACTTTTATGTCATTCGTTAGCTGACGCAATATGCGGTAGATCTCGTCCTGTTCTTCCTGCTTGAGCATCGCCAGCTCATTGTTGTGCGGAATAGCGCTCTGAGGCTCTATAAAGGCGATTTTCCCAGAGTTTGAACTGCCCAGGATCATGCCCTTGATCTTGCGTTTGTGCTCAGCCGGTACTGCCAAAGCGCGTTTTCCGTTGATGTAGGTTTCTTTCGTGTCGTCAAGAAAACCTGCATCGCGGTAGCGGGACAGCGCTATTTGAAATTCGCGCTCGGCACTTTTGCGCACCGATTGCAGAGACTTCCGGATCTGACTGAGCGTTTGTGATGCTGAGGACTTTACCGTACCGTGGCGGTCGAGTACCTTTTCTACCAGTGCCACAATTTCATTCGACTGTTCGAGGTGAGCGATTCGCTTAGCCAGGGTGGGATAGAGCTCTTCGTTCTTTTGGAAAAACACGATGAGCCTGTTGATTCCGCGCGAAAGTGCCGCGATGTTCATGAACTGCTCAGCTTCGAGAACCACATCGTCTATCTGCAGGCGCTTGAGCTCAGTTTTGATCTCTCCGCTCTGAAAGCCCGGAATCGTAATTTCCTCAAACGACTCAACGTATTCTTTGACACACGTGAGTTCGAACTCCAGCGATTTCACGTTGGTCATAGGAGAGAGGTCGCGCACGATTTCAGCAGCGGTATTGGTTTCACAATAATCCGCTACCAGATCGCGCAGTTTGTCGAACTCTAAATCCCGTTGATTTTGATTGGAAATTATGGTACTCATGCGGTCATTGTAAATCTATTGCAAAGAAAGTGCATTCGTGAATAGACGCAAGGAACAGCGTTTTGTTTTGAAAAAATACCGCAATTTAAGAAATGAGCTCTTTCAGTTGGTTGTAGAGTTCGTCATTGGCCATGTAAGCACCGGATTCCATGATATCAAACATTTCCTGTTCGCGCAGTTTGTTGTACTTTTTAGTAGCCTCGTAAATCTCAACCGAATCTGTTTTGTTTTTTAGCAGGTCATTAAGCGTATCGCCCAGTTTTCCTTTTGTGAGGTTTACGGTCAGATCGCGGGAAACCCGCACAGCGATCATCTTTACCTCGTCATCGAAAAAGCGGTACGTGCGGAACTCGTGCGAGCCAACTTGCTCTAAACATTTGCAATTCGTGAATGCTTTTTCAAACACAATATCGCTGAACAGTTCAATGAGCGCATCGGCCTTTTTCTGTTCATTATTCTTGAGTTTTTCCCAATCTGCAGCCGTAATACTGTTAGCCGCCAGGAACGTGATAAAGTCTTTTTCGAGCGCTTCCAGCTCGCGATTTGTCAGTTTTCTGAATTTCAACGTTGTCGATTTTGTGCAAAGGTGGGGAAAATAAGGGTTAAATTAATAATGAGCTTGTTTTTACTAATCTAAAAATGCTTTCATACGATTAGCTTTATTGATTTTTTTTGACCCAATAGTGATCTAATTGTTCAACTAAACCGGATCAACATCCACAATAACCCGCACACTCTTGAAATTGTCTATTTGGTTGAAGTCGGTGAGGAGGGAAGCGATTTGTTCCTTGATTTTACCGAGGTGTAATTGCTTTTCTAACTTGATGAGGATCTGACGGTGGTACTTGTTCTTGATCCTGGCAACGGCAGGGTATTCCGGACCTAAAATGCGATCGCCCAGGATACGCCTCAGCATACCGGCTAATTCGTTGGAGCCGTTGAGGACAAGGTCTTTGTCGCGGTGGACGACTGTCAGCTTGATGAGTCGGTAATAGGGCGGGTAATGAAAGTTTAAACGCTCGTGGTCCTGCACATTGTACATTGCATCGTAGTTGTGCTTTTTCACTTGTTTGATCACAGGGTGATCGGGATCAAAGGTTTGGATAAACACCTTTCCGCGCCTGTCTTTTCGGCCGGCCCTGCCTGCAACCTGTGTCATGAGTTGAAAAGCACGTTCGTGTGCTCTGAAATCCTGGAAATTGAGCATGAGATCAGCGTTGAGGATTCCCACGACACTTACTTTTTCAAAATCGAGTCCTTTTGTGATCATTTGCGTTCCCACCAGAATATCGATTTCACCGGTTTCAAGCTCGTTGATAATTTGCTGATGAGCGTTTTTACCACGGGTAGAGTCGAGGTCCATTCGTTTGATGCGTGCTTCAGGAAAGTAGATCTCAATATCCGATTCGATTTTTTCTGTTCCGAATCCTTTCAGTTGAACTTCCGGTGATCCGCAAGCGGGACAAGTCTTTGGATGCGGGATATTGTACCCACAATAGTGACATTTCAGCTTTTGCAAAAACTTGTGATAGGTGAGCGTAACATCGCAGTTTTTGCACTCCGGAGTCCACCCACACGTATTGCATTGAACGAATGGCGAAAAGCCTCTACGGTTCTGAAAAAGAATCACTTGCTCGCCATTACTTAAAGCTTTTTTAACCGCTTCGTAGAGTGGTTCGCCAAAGTGCGTTTTCATCTTTTTCTTGCGGTACTGTTCACGGAGATCAACGACTTCCATATCAGGCATTTGGGCATTTCCGTGTCTTGACCCCATAAAGGCGTAGCCGTATTTTCCGCTGTGAGCATTGAACCTGCTTTCGATACTCGGTGTGGCAGAGCCGAGGAGCATATTGGCTTCGTGCATAGCCGATAGTACAACAGCCGTATCGCGAGCGTTGTAGCGCGGTGCCGGATCGTACTGCTTAAATGACTGTTCGTGCTCTTCATCTACAATGGTCACACCCAAATTGTTCATCGGTAAGAAAATAGCCGATCTGGCTCCCAGTATGAGTTTGGGCTGTTCAGTCTTGAGTAATTTCTGCCAGATCTCTACACGTTCCTGGGCATTGAATTTCGAGTGGTAAACCAGGATTTGATCACCAAAATGTTTTTCGAGTCGGGAAATGATTTGCGTGGTGAGCGCGATTTCGGGTAAGAGGTAGAGAGCTTGCCGACCAGAATCGAGTGTTTTTTGAATGAGCTTGATATAGAGTTCGGTTTTTCCCGATCCTGTTACGCCCTGCAGTAAAACAGGTTTTCGGCTCTTTTCAAACTGTGACTCAATCGACTCCAAAGCAGCCTGCTGCTCATCGTTGAGCTGTTTTTCGCCCGGTTCTGACTGATAACTGGGGAGCCTGCCAACTTCCAGCGATTCAATTTCAATAATTCCTTTCTCTGCCAGGGCTTTTACCTGTGCCGATGAAGCCTGTGCTTCTTTTTGCAATGTGGTCTTTTTTACTGCCTCAACTTTTTCGGGAGGTGTTTTGCCCAGTTGGAGCAATTTCATGAGCACGTGCATCTGCTTTGGCGCATTGCTGAGCTCATCGAATGCTTGCTTGAGTTGTTCTTCGCTTTGGTAGTTGGGAGAGAGGGTTGCAAAATCGTTCATCTTGGGTTTGTAGCGCTCCTTAACAACTTCCTCGATGAGGATAATTTGTTTGGCGATAAGTCCCTGAACGATGGGATAAACGGTTTTGAGCTGCAGTATATCAGAGACTTCCTGCATAGTGAGCTTTTCATTGCTCTCGAGTGCTTCAGCAATCAGGTATTCGCGATCTGTTAGTTGATCGAAATCGATTTCCATGTGGTGATTGAGCATGATGATGGTTTCACTGCTCACTTTGAGTCCGGCCGGGAGTGCAGCAGCCATCACTTCTCCCAAACTGCACATGTAATAATCGGCAATCCATCGCCACAACTCAATTTGCTTAGGCTGAACGATAGGAAATTCATCAACCAGATCACTTAGGTATTTTGCACGGTAATGCTGTGGAGGCGTGTGGTGAACCTTGTAGATGATAGCCGTGTAGATCTTTTTCTTGCCAAACTGAACCAAAACCCGCGCGCCTTCGCAAACTTTTTCGTTCCAGTCCCTGGGCACGCGATACGTGTAAGGACGCGGTACGGGCAACGGCAAAATAACATCTACAAACTTCGTCTCCATGGAGGCTCAAAGCTATTACAAATGCTCAAGATGGTAACGGTCAGAGCCAGATTTTGCAGCTTATCGTCTCATAGATTATTATTCTGTTATTGTCAAGAACTTATATGCCGGAATGAGTTCAACTGAAGAACCATCTTTATCAAACTTATCTTCCTGATCCATTGTCACCATTATTCCCTTTTTCAATTTAAAAAAGTTCATTGTTTCAATTAAACCTGAATATTCCCTTTCAAAGTTTTCGTCAGTGATTTTATAACAAACTTGAATTGCTTTAGTAGCCTTATCTTTATCAAAAACTACAAAGTCACATTCGCCCTGGTCTTTAAATGAATACAGGTTTTTTGTTTGTCTTCTCAAATGCAGATATACCAGGTTTTCTAACTTTCTTCCTTTGTCTTTAGTAAATGAAGCTGAAACAGCATCAATAAACCCAGTGTCTATAGCATAAACTTTTTTGGGATTTCTGGCTTGAGCTTTAAGCGAGTAACTGAATTGGGGTAAGAAGTCAATCAGGTATGAATCTCGTAAATAATTGAAATATTCAACAATTGTCGTAGTAGATTTAATGCCAAAAGTTCCTGCAAGCTTATTGCCCGAAACTGGTTTGCCAACATTGGAAATCAAAAAGATTGTCAATTTTTTGAGAGTTTCAACATCTCTAATTCCATATCTGATAGCAATATCACGGATTAAAATATCATCAATGAGTTTACCAAGTATGAGCGGCTCTTTATTTTTGACATATTCTGGCATACCGCCATTTTGAAGATAAAGAGACAAAGAATCTTTATTAGGTTTTGTTTTCGTGAATGAAAGAAACTCAGTAAATGAAAATGGAAATAATTCCATTGATAAATGTCTACCAGTTAAATGTGTGCCCATTTCTTTACTCAATAAAGAAGCATTAGAACCTGTTATAAAAACTTGAAAATGTGAATTGAGAAGCTGATGAACAAATATTTCCCATTTATCTATCAACTGTATTTCATCAAAAAAGATTACTCGCAATTCTCTTCTTTCAATTTCTTTTTGAAGTCTGGCAAAGTCAGAAGTTTCAAAAGCTGTAAGCCTAATGTCTTCAAAATTTATATAAAGGGCATCATTAAAATCTTTTCTTAGTAATTGCAGTAAAAGAGTACTTTTACCACATCTCCTTAGCCCTGTTATGATAGTTGCAAAATTATCTACAACAGGTACATCTGCTAAAGCCTTTCTGGTAACTAAATCTCCTTTTTGAAGAAATGTTTCCTGTTGACTATCTATTATCTCGCTTATTTGTTCTTGTCTAAGCATTCTTTGTCATTTAAAGCAAAGATGTAAAATTATTGTTTACTAATGGATAAAGTCATTCATTAGTAATGGATGAAATACAAAAACGTCAGAGAAACATAACTGAAGAAAATCATCAATTAACGATCAGAGCCAGATTTTGCAGGTTATCGTTTCTCAGCCGGGTCCCATTTTAGTTCAGGGAATTTGCGAACCTTCCTGATGAAGAATTGATACACAAGGCTTTTAGGACAAATACCAAAATGGTTGGGTGTTTTTGATCTGAGAGAATTCACGATTTTACGCTTTTTGAGCCATTTGCCCAGCATCATCGTGTATTGCCAGTGCGCTTTAAATACGGCCTGACTCGATTTTGGATTGCCATCTAAAATCATCTTGATCATAGCCACATAATCGAGGAGGAGCCTGAACGGAATTTTGTAGAACAACTGATAAGCAGGTAGGTTTTTGGTAAGCATGATCAGGTTGTTGCGGTGATTGCGGAATACCTTTCCCGGACTGCCATACTGAATCACAAATCCGCCCATGTGGAAGATCTTACTTTTGGGCTGAAACATGATTTTGTAACCCATCAGTTTGAGTCGCCAGGCGAGGTCGATCTCTTCCATGTGTGCGAAAAAGTCGTTGTCTAATCCACCAGACTTGTGGTAAGCATCAGCATTGATGAACAAACAAGCTCCTGAAGCCCAAAATATTTCGCGTACATCATCGTATTGACCTTCATCTTTTTCCACCTTGTCAACAAGTCGGCCGCGGCAAAACGGAAATCCGAGGTGATCGATGTAGCCTCCTGCTGCACCGGCATACTCGAAATATTCGCGTTTGTCAAAGGACATGACTTTTGGTTGAACAGCCGCTATTTTCGGGTCTGACTCGAGTAATTCGAGTCCGGGTTCTAACCAACCTTCAGTCACTTCGATGTCTGAGCTGATAAGTACGTAATTCTCTGCTTCAATTTGTGGGAGAGAAGCGCAGTAGCCATTGGTAAAGCCTTTGTTGACTTCCAGCTTGATCACGCGAATATCGGGGTGATTTTCAGCCATCCAGGGCGATAGATCATCAGTTGAAGCATTGTCAACTACCACAATCTCAACACCTTCAACATGATTGGTTGTCGCGATGATTTTGGGTAAAAACTCGCGGACTAATTTGAGACTGTTATAGCTGAGCAATACTATTGCAACGCGTGGCTTTGATTTATTCACG
Organism: Salibacter sp.; assembly: GCF_031581065.1. NCBI lineage: Bacteria > Pseudomonadati > Bacteroidota > Flavobacteriia > Flavobacteriales > Salibacteraceae > Salibacter > Salibacter sp. Next base: position 8,738 of record NZ_JAVLBN010000021.1, on the reverse strand, counting down.
TGACTCGATAAGAGGGTTTGCTAAAGCATGCAATTATAATGATTACAGGGGAAATAATTTCATTTGACTAAAATTAAACGCTCAAACCTTCAACATTAAACTTTTAAACTTATTTCACTTCACCTGTTACAGAACCACAGGTCAACATACTCGATCCAAAATACGGATTTCTGATCTTTTTCTCTTTGCTCAGCCAGTCACCACCATCGTAATCGTTAGCCATAGGGCAGTGCTGGATGTAGAGTTTATCGGTCAGAGCCGTACTTTTTACGAGTTTGATCATTGAATTAGAAATATCCAGAAAAGCATTTCTCAAAGGGTCAATATCTTCTGCGTTTACAGCTTTTTTGAGATTTGATTTCATGGTTTTATTCAGTTCCATATAAGCCGTATGTGCCTGGTGACTCATAGCTTTCATGTTCATATTCTCGGTCAGTTTCAACGTTTGTTCTGCTGCTTTTTTAGCTCCCTTAAAATTGTCGTTGACAAGAGAATCCTTGAGTGCGAGATAGCTGACAATAAGTTGAGATATTTGTTTATCAGATTCTCCGTTTGATTTCGGTTCTGACTGTGAACTGTTCATCATGCTGGGTTTATTCGCCAGTTGAGCTGCTGCATCCACGTAAAAAGCACCATTTGTCACAATTTCTTCGCCAACTTCTAATCCGCCAGCGATGATTTGCTTTTCGCCAAGGCTATTTCCTAATTCAACCTCACGCATTTCAAACTCATCACTTTTTGAAGATACATAAACGACACTTCTTTTGCCTGTCCACAATACAGCAGATTTTGGTATTGTAATTTGTGAGTTGCCGCTCAACCTTGCTTTGACTGTTGCATTGGCAAACATGCCGGGCTTGAGATTTCTCTTTTGGTTTTGAACAATAACCCTGGCTTCGGCTGTTCGTGTTTTGGAGTCAATAATAGGATCGATGTAATCGATAATACCATTGAAAGATTGACCTGGAAGAGCTTCTATTTCAAACTGAACAGAATCACCGGTTTCAACCCACTGAAGGTCTTTTTCGAAAAGATCGAGCATAAGCCAAACGCTCGATAAATCGGTCAATGTGTAGAGTGCATCTCCTTTGTGTACGTGATCTCCTTCGCTGACATTAACTTTAGTAATGATTCCGCTTTTATGCGCATAGATGGGGAGTGTTTCATAAATTTTATCGGAGCTTAAGATCTTATCGATTGATTTTTTTGAGATCTTGTAATTACGGAGCTTTGCTACAGCAGCATCTTTGAGCGATTCATTTCCGCTTTCAATAGCCTGCAAGAGTTCGCGTTGTGCGACCATCACTTCTCGCGAATAAACTTTCCCGATTTCATCTCCGGTCGAGATGTATTTTCCCTCATAATCTGCATAGAGCTTTTCAATTCTACCTTCAAAATGCACGGCCTGACTAACATCTGCTGTTTCATCCGGCACGATTTCACCATCGAGCCGGAGAGTCTTAACCGGCTCTGATCGTTTTACAACTGATGTTTGAATGTTTGCCAGTTTTTTAGCGGTTGCCGACATTTTAACTGCGCTCGCAGATTCATCATTACCGGACTCTTCAACCGGAATCAAATCCATTCCGCAAATGGGGCAGTCGCCCGGCTCATTTTGACGAACCTGTGGATGCATGGAGCAGGTGTAGGTTTCACCTTCTTTCGTTTCGTGCTGATGTGTTTTTACAGCTTGTTGATCTGGAGCAAACCACAATCCGGCAGCGATACCGATCGCAAGGCAGATAATCGCGATGACGTATTTATTTTGAATGATATTTTTCATGACTATTTAGTTAAATCGTTAGTTAAGTAAATGAGTTCTGACTGTTTGATATTTAGTTTTTTAGCTGATTCTAATTCTTTCAGTTTGAAGTCGAAAAGTTTTGATTGTAATCGCAGTACTTCTTCGTAATCTGTTTGTCCGTTTTGGTATTGATCCAGCAATAATTCAACTGCCATTTCAGCCTTTCCGATCTTTGTTTTGTAGAGGGCAATAAGCTTCATTTCACGGTCGATAGCGAATAATACATTATCCAATTCACTCTGGAGTTGGTTAACTTCATGCTGAGCTTCAAACTCAGCAGCTTTTTGAAGATGAATAGCTTCTTTTCGTGCTGCCCGGTACTGCTTTCTGTAGATTGGCAGAGAAATAGACAGCTGTGGCAACAATGCATCCTGTCCGTTTTTTGGCAACTGAGCATCTGAACGTTCCGTAACCACAAAATAATTGATGCCCACACCAATTTGCGGTAATCCTGCCTTTGTCGCTGCATTTTCCTGTTCAGCAAAGGCTTTTTGTTCCTGTTCATAACGCTTTACTGCAGGATGATTCTTCATTGATTCACGGTCAGAGCCGGAAAGCGAAAATGCTCTGTTGAGGCTGTCTGTCGGTTCTATTTTGAAAGTTTCCTCTTTGTTGATCAACTCATTTAACTGAGATTGAAGAGCTGAACGTTCAGCTTTGAGAATATCAATTTCAGTATTGATATCGTCAATCAGTAAATCTGCCCGAATCACATCAACACTGCTGGCATTACCAGATTCCTGTTGAAAGATCGCCTGCTGCCTCAACTCTTTTAGTAAAGCTTTTTCAGATTCGAGTATTTTTAGTTTTTCGCTCCACTCAACCAGCGGGTAGTAAGCCCTGGAGAGATCAGCATAGAGTTTGAGTTTTGCTTCCTCAAACTTTTGAAACTGCGCTTCGGCCTGGTAGGCAACAGCGCTTTCTTTTGCCTTTAAAGTACCAAACCACGGGAACTGCTGAGAAAGGCCAATCTGCGCTCTTTGCGGACCAACACGCGTTTCAATTGGATTGATGAAGTAACCCAATGACAACTGCGGACTGGGCATTCCGCTCACAGCGGCTGATTTTTGCATCAGTGCTTCAAACTTTTGGTATTGAGCCTGCACTCCCGGGTTTGTTTCGAGAGCCTCTTTGTATAGAGAGTCTAACGACTGACCTGAAACTGGTTTTATGGTAGCCAAAACCATTATCAGCGTTGTTACCAGCATCAGGAATAGATGAGGAATATGTCCCTCGGCAAGCTCGGGACGAGATACGTTCATCCGCTTACGCTCCTGAACGAAGCCAGAAGCAGCAAGATTTCCAGTCATTAAACCAGTTCTTCCTGCTATTTTATGTTGTTTGAAAATTCTCATTTTTTCGCTTTTATTGTTGAATTATTCGCGCTTAAAAACGCATATTTCAATTTTCTACTAACTCCTTTTTCTTCTTCAAATAATACAGTACCGGTACCACAAAGTAGCTAACAGCCGCTACGATCATTCCGCCAAATGCAGGGATTGCCATCGGTACCATGATATCAGATCCTTTTCCTGTTGAGGAAAGAATCGGGAGTAGTGCTATCAGCGTAGTAGCCGAAGTCATAACTGCCGGTCTGATTCGTTTTTTTCCGGCTTCAATAACTGCTTTTTTGACTTCACCTAAACTCTCAGGACTCCTTTTCCTGAAACTCTGATCGAGATAGGTTCCCATCAATACTCCATCATCAGTTGCGATACCGAAAAGCGCGATGAAACCAACCCACACGGCAACACTTAGGTTGATGGTTTTGATCTGGAAGATGTCCCGGAAGTTCATGTCGAGAATACTGAAGTTCATGAACCAGCCCTGTCCGTAAAGCCAGATCAACATGAAGCCACCGCTGAAAGCCATCGCAATTCCGGTGAAAACCATAAAGGATGTGCTGGCAGAATTGAATTGAAAGTAGAGAATGAGGAATACTACCACGAGAACAATTGGGATGATAACGGAGAGTCGTTTCTCAGCTCTTACCTGGTTTTCATAGTCACCGGAGAATTCATAGCTAATTCCGCTCGGAATGGTTAATTCACCACTTTCCACCTTTTCATCGATCAATCGTTGAGCATTTTGAACTGCTTCAACCTCGGCTGTTTCATCGGTTTTATCGAACAGCACATAGCCAACCTTGAAAGTGTTTTCACTCTTAATAACCTGCGGTCCGCGTTCATATTGAATATCGACTACATTTGAAAGTGGAATTTGCACTCCACTTGCCGATTCGATGTAAATATTGCCAATCGTTTCAGGATTATTTCGCAACTCTCGGGGATAGCGGATTCGCACATCAAATCGCTCGCGGCCTTCAACGGTTGACGTGACTTTCATACCACCAATTGCGGTTTGGATGGTATTTTGAACATCATCCACTGTCAATCCGTAACGCGCCATTTTTTCTCTCTTCAGATCCAAATTGAGGTAAGGCTTACCTACAATTCGCTCGGCAAAGACCGCTTCATCTTTCACACCCGGAGCTTCTTTTAGAATTTTTTCGAGTTCAGAGCCGAAGTTTTCAATCGTTTTCAGATCCGGACCAAAAACTTTGATCCCCATTGGTGCCCGCATGCCGGTTTGCAGCATGACGAGTCGTGTTTCAATAGGCTGGAGCTTTGGAGCACTTGTAACTCCAGGCAGTTTTGTCGCCCTTACGATTTCATTCCAAATATCATCAGTAGATTGAATTTTAGGTCGCCAATTACGGAAGTAGCGTCCGTTAGCATCCTGAATCAATGCTGTACTAAAGTCTTTCCCGATAGCTGTGAAAAGCGAATCTTGTCGGTTCTGACCGAGAGCTTCACCATTTTTATTTGTGAACTCCTGGTTTGAGTAATTGAAAAAGTTATTGCTATCGCTCAGAATAAAATGACTGTTTTCATTGACTGCAAAACGAACTTTTCGACCATCTTCATCGAGTATATACTCTGGTTTGTAGCGGATGATGTTTTCGAACATCGAGATAGGAGCAGGGTCGAGAGCTGTTTCTGCTCGTCCCATTTTTCCAACGGCTGATTTGATCTCTGGGATAGCATAAACCCGTGTATCGAGAAGTTGCACAATTTCTTTGTTGTATTCCATTCCGGAATGTGGCATGGAAGTAGGCATTAGCAAAAAACTTCCCTCGTCAAGTGCCGGCATAAATTCTTTACCGATTCCGGGGAATGTGTGATTCATTGCAGACCAGGCACTGGTTTTACGAATGTTGACATCCGCCTGATCAAATCCTTTTGCAACAAACCCGAAAACGGTTGAAAATCCCAGCCATATAACGACAGCAAAAAGCATGAGCACAGCCGGAATCACTAAAAATGTTTTAGCGCGGTTGAGGATTCTGTTCAGAATTTGCCCATAATAGTATTCGAGCAGTTTGAAGCCTGTGAGGATAATCCCGATCAGGATGATGACAAAGAAGAAGTTTGCCCAGTTTGAGTTTTGCGCTCCCAGCGGCAACCAGTTGATCGCTAATAACCAGGAAGCTGAAAAAACAGTGATAAGCAACGCGCTGTACTGCAGTTTCCAGCGATAAATTTGCCACATTTTTTGCCAAATCCCGCTCGTATTTTCAATTGTGTTATTAACCTTATTTTTAACCCAATCAGCATTTCGCATGAGTCCGGTTAAACCAAAACCAAACAGTGTGAGTCCCGCCCACCACTTGTTGTAAAACAGTGCTACGACTCCTGTGATCAATAGCAAACTGTTCAGAACCGAGCGCCACAGTTTACGCCTGACTTTAATTCCGAAAAACCAATGCGCCAGTGCCGGAAGGATTAGCAACGAAACGATAAGTGCGGCAACAAGCGCAAATGTTTTGGTGAAAGCCAGCGGTGTAAAGAGTTTCCCCTCGACTCCCTGCAATGCAAAAACGGGGATGAAACTCACGATGGTTGTCATGACAGCCGTTACGATTGCGGTGCTCACCTCGGCAGCGCCATTGTAAACTGAGTCTGCCAGTTGACGAAAAGCTGGCTTACGGCTCTGACCGTTATCTCTTTCTTCATCAATTTTCTTGAGCACATTCTCTGAGAGTATAACACCCAAATCGATCATAGTCCCAATGGCAATAGCAATTCCCGAAAGGGCTACGATATTGGCGGTGATCCCAAAATAGCGCATGGCGATGAAAACCATGAGAACAGCGATGGGTAACAGACTTGAAATGAGGAGCGAGGCACGCAGATTGAAAACCATGACAATAACCACGATAATGGTAATGAGTATTTCAAGTGTCAGCGCTTCTTCCAGCGTTCCCAGCGTTTCCTGGATGAGTCCGGAGCGGTCGTAAAACGGCACAATTTCCAGTTTGCTCAAAGTGCCATCATCTAGTTTTTTTGAAGGTAAGCCGGGCGAAATTTCAGCGATTTTTGCTTTTACGTTTTCGATCACTTTCATCGGATTTGCACCGTGACGGGCGATTACAACTCCGCCAACAGCTTCAGCACCTTCTTTGTCGAGCAGACCTCTACGTTGAGCAGGACCGATTTTGACACGTGCTACATCTTTGATTTTAATCGGTTTGTGGTTGTTCACTTTCAGAACCGATTGTTCGATGTCTTCAACCTTTTCTATGTAGCCGAGTCCGCGTACAAGGTATTCTGCCTTGTTGATCTCAAGTGTTTTAGCTCCTACATCGCGATTTGATTGGCGAACAGCATTGACAACCTCGCTCAATGAAATGTCATAGGCTTTGAGTGCTGCGGGATCAACATCAATCTGATATTCCTTGACATGCCCGCCAATTGATGCCACTTCAGAGACTCCGGAAGTAGAGTTGAGGCCGTATTTTACGTAATAATCCTGTATGGTTCTCAGCTCGTGTAAGTCCCAGCCTCCAGTCGGATTGCCCTGTTCATCACGACCTTCAATGGTATACCAGTAAACTTGCCCCAGTGCTGTAGCATCCGGCCCCAAAGAAGGTGAAGCGTTTTCCGGTAACAGATTGGGTGGAATGGAATTTAGCTTTTCAAGTATTCGTGAGCGTGACCAGTAAAATTCTATGTCTTCCTCAAAAATCAGGTAGATACTCGAAAATCCGAACATCGATGAACTGCGTACCGATTTAACTCCCGGGATTCCCAGTAAATAAGAGGTGAGCGGATACGTAATTTGATCCTCTACATCTCGTGGCGATTGCCCGGCCCATTCAGTAAAGACAATTTGTTGGTTTTCGCCAATATTAGGAATGGCATCTACAGTCACCGGATCTGACGGTAAAAATCCTGTTTCCCAGTTGAAGGGAGACGTGACGATTCCCCATCCAATAAAGGCGAGGAGTAGGATAGAGGTCACGAGTTTATTCTGTAAAAAGTAACGAACTATTCTGTTGAGCATGATGAAAAATTTGATACAACACGATTAGAATGAATGCGCTGTGCGCTTCAGCAAGGTGATGCACCAAATTCTACAGTCTGAAAATTTGGAAAAGAGCCTGAAATGAGGATGATTCAGGAGGAGGAGCCTCGTAATGTGCGAGATTAGCAAGCGATTGAGGCTGAATGAGGTCAGGGATATAAGTAGAGATAAATGCAACCGCAAATTTTATGAGCGGAAGTTTTTGAATATCAGAAATTTGATAATCAATATCGAGTACTAAACTGTGGTAAACATCTTCGCAGCACGATTTCTTTTTTATTTGGTCAGATCCATCGTCATGATGATGGTGGTGACACGACTTTTCAACTTTGCGCTCCATGCCACAATCTAATTCAGATTCTCCGGCAGCAACACTTATGTCTGCAATTTCACCACCACAAAAGTGAATGCCCTGCGTGAGCCACAAATTCCCGATCAACACGATGATCGATAGTGATATGGAAATGAGTTTTTTCATTTTCAGGTAACAAATTTAATGAAAAATTAGGAGTAATGTATTTGATGCTAAATCATCCCCCTCGATTTCAATTCTAAATATTTGTTGATGGTGTTTGTCGAGAGGTCTTCCGGTTTGGTACGGATGGTTTGAATACCGGCATTTCTAAGTTCGTAAGTAGCCTGTACGAGTTCGTGGCTCAGTTTTTCGGCCATTGTTTTAGATGCGATGTCGAGTATTGTGTTTACTTCCTCTTTTTTAAATTCTTCCAGTTCAGTATTCTCGAAGAAAATAACCACGAGGAGGTGTCTACGGTTGAGGCGTTTTAGGTGAGGTAGTGCTGTTTTTTTAAAGTTTAAGTATTTATTTCATGTTCGATGTATTTATTTTGAGTAGCCTCATTTTAAATTCAGTTACACAATACAAACTGTAACATTCATCACTTACAGAATGAATTAAAATCCTGAATATTGTATCAGTTTTAAATCACAAAATAGATGATAGTATGAAATGGTTTAAGTTACTCACAATATTGGTATTTAGCCTCACATTTTTCAATGCAAAAGCACAGGATAATGGAGCTGGGCATAAAATTGTATTTCAGTTGACTGACAATAATATCAAGAGTCAAAAATCATTGACCAGACAGTTGAATAACCTCAACCAGGGATGGCCTGAAGCAGAATTTCAAGTTGTTGTTCACTCAGTTGGCATCGGTTATTTGATCGAAGATAAGTCTGCATTTTCTGATGAAATTCGTAACCTGAGCGAAATGGGTGTAGTCTTTGTTGCTTGTGAAAACACGCTCAGCGCGAAAAACATTTCAAAAGACAAAGTTATCGATGTTGCTAAGTATGTGAAAATGGGCATTGCTGAAGTTGTTAGAAAACAAGAACAGGGTTGGAGTTACATTAAGGCGGGGTTGTGAAAACTTTTAATACTACTTTCCGATACAAAAAGTAATAGCTATTGATAGTCTGTTAGTTGCAAAATTTAGGTACAAATAAGATACAAAAACTGAATGATGACGACCTCACTTTACAAAGTGGGACTTTTGGGTGTACCCTTCATTCTAAAGTTATGAAATATCGAGGGAAATTCGCTGCTCTC
>NZ_JAVLBN010000020.1:0-40763 GCF_031581065.1 Salibacter sp. | reverse complement strand
ACAGAAAAGTAAATAAACATCAGGCTTTTTAGATGTGAACCGTACCTACGGTACTCAATAGTTGTTTTTTACACTTAGGCTCCGGGCTATCACCCGGAGATAGATGTGGAGCGTGCCTGACGGCACTTATTTGTTATACTCTTAATGATTCTTCATTTCTTAATGTTTTAAACCAAAAAAAGCCTCTCAACTCATTCGTCAAGAGGCTTTCCATTTCAAATAAATAAAATCGATTACTTGGCAGGAAGTACTTTAGAGCGCACTTCGCCAAATCCAATGCGGATGCCGTCTTTTTTGCTGTAACCGCGCATGATTACAGTATCGCCATCCTCGATGAATTTGCGTTCAGATCCATCAGGAAGTTTGATCGGGTTTTTACCGGCCCACGTGAGCTCGAGCATTGAACCAAACTCATCGCTGTCTTTTCCTGAAATCGTTCCTGAAGCCATCATATCACCAACGCGAATATTACATCCGTTTACCGTGTGGTGAGTGAGCTGTTGCGCCATACTCCAGTACATGTACTTGAAGTTTGAATGCGTCAGCTTTGTTTCGTCAGTGTTGTCTGTTTTGATACCAACTTCAAGGTTGATATCAAAACTGTGATCACCTTTTGTCTTGAGGTATGGAAGTGGCTCAGGATCCTGTTGTGGTCCGGCACAGCGGAATGGCTCTAGCGCGTCCATCGTCACGATCCACGGACTCACAGATGATGCAAAACTTTTTGCGAGAAACGGACCGAGTGGTACGTATTCCCATTTTTGCATATCGCGCGCACTCCAGTCGTTGAAGAGGCACATTCCAAAGATGTAATCCTCAGCTTCGTCACTCGAGATCGAGTCGCCAAGTGCTTTGCCGTCATAGGTTACAAAAGCCATTTCAAGTTCAAAATCCACACGTTTTGACGGACCAAAAACCGGTGGTTGCTCAGGATCGGGCTTTGTCTGTCCTTTTGGACGGTGAACAGGCGTTCCCGAAACAACGATAGAGCTCGCTCTACCGTGGTAACCAACCGGAATGTGAAGCCAGTTAGGCAACAAAGCATTATCCGGATCGCGGAACATTTTACCAACGTTAGTCGCGTGTTCTTTACTCGAGTAAAAATCTGTGTAATCGCCAACCTGAACGGGCATGTGCATCGATGCTGAACTTTGTTTCACGAGGATAGCAGCCTTGTCGTCATCGTTTGATTCGAGCTTGGCATTGTTCGAATCGAAGATGTTGGCCAGCTCGTTGCGTACGGCTCTGACCGTGTCACGACCCAATTTCATAAAAGGGTTGAGCTTAGCCTGGTTGAACACTTCAGCATCTTTGATGATGTCACTGAGGTAACCGCGACTCGCCAGTTCGTACATGTCGATGATGTGCCCACCGAGTGCCACACCTACACGAGCGTCTTTCTCAGTAGTAGAGAAAATGCCAAACGGCAGGTTTTGAATGGGGAAGTCGCTGTTTTCAGGTACATCTACCCATGAAGTGCGATTTGGATTATTTGCAGTTATTTCCATAAAATTTATCCGTTTTTATGATTGATAGAGCGGTTTGGGCGACATCCAGTCGCGAATATTCGCCTTGATTTTAGCAATTTTTTCTTCGTTCTCAGTATCGGTCAGAACCTGATCGATGAACTCGACAATCCGCGGCATGTCGTCCTTTTTGAGTCCGCGCGTTGTAACAGCCGGAGTTCCCACACGCATTCCCGATGTCACAAATGGCGACTTATCGTCAAACGGAACCATGTTTTTGTTAACCGTGATGCCGGCTTTTTCGAGTGCTTTTTCTGCCTCTTTTCCGGTAACATCTTTAGCGCGCAGGTCGATCAGCATTGAGTGGTTATCTGTGCCGTTTGAAATCACGTGATAACCGCGTTTCACAAACTCGTCAGCCATCACCCTGGCGTTTTTGACAACCTGTACGGTGTAGTCCATGAACGCATCAGTAAGTGCTTCGCCAAAGGCAACAGCCTTGGCAGCAATTACGTGTTCGAGCGGACCACCCTGCGTACCGGGGAATACTGCTGAATCGAGCAGTTGCGACATCATCTTCACTTTTCCTTTTAGCGTTTTCAAACCCCACGGATTTTCAAAGTCTGATCCCATCATGATAATTCCGCCACGCGGACCACGAAGTGTTTTGTGCGTGGTGCTCGTCACAATGTGGCAGTGTTCGAGCGGATCGTTCAAAATCCCTTTGGCGATCAATCCGGCCGGATGTGAAATGTCCGCCAGCAGCAGTGCATCGTTTTCATCGGCTATTTTGCGCAACGCTTCATAGTCCCAGTCGCGCGAGTAAGCCGAAGCACCGCAAATGATCATTTTGGGTTTTTCTTCTTTCGCTTTTTCGGCTACTTTATCGTAATTGATAACACCGGTTTCTTTTTCTACTCCGTAAAAAGAAGGAGAGTAGAGCTTCCCCGAAAAATTCACAGGTGAGCCATGTGTTAAGTGGCCGCCATGTGACAGATCAAAACCGAGGATCTTATCGCCCGGATTAAGACAAGCCAACATCACGGCAGAGTTTGCCTGGGCTCCCGAGTGTGGTTGTACGTTTACCCACTCAGCTCCAAACAATTCTTTAAGGCGTGTTCTTGCAAGGTCTTCAACCTGATCAACAACTTCACAACCACCGTAATAGCGCTTGTTTGGAAGTCCTTCAGCATATTTGTTCGTAAGCACTGAGCCCATTGCATTCAATACGTTATCGCTAACAAAGTTTTCAGATGCGATAAGTTCCAGTCCATCTTTTTGCCTTTCTTTTTCGGCACTGATGAGATCAAATATTTCTTTGTCTTTTTTCATCTGTTCATATTAGTTCATCAACGGTTAGATGGATTTACATAATTAAATCAATTTCAATTGCTAAATGTTTATTTTAACCATTCACAATCCATCTTTTTATTCGAGTTCCACAAAAATACGACTTAGAGCAAGGTAACCAAGATTTGGGAGATGTTTGTATGTTGAGGCTGAGGTTGAGGTTGAGGTCAAGGTTGAGGTTGAGGTCAAGTTTGAGGTTGAGAGCGAAGAGGAGGAGATATGTTCTTTTACGAGCTCAAGAACGAAATAGGAAATATGTTTTTCGCGGGGCTCAAAACGAGAGAGGAGGTCGAGGTTGAGGCCAAGGTTGAGGAGCGTTCTAATAGAGTTTTTGGAATTATTTGGGAGTTAATTTTTTGAAGGTTTGGTGGTTCGTTAATTGGTAGGTTTGACTTTGCCTAAAATGCCCGGTTACCGAGCTGAGCCGAAGCACGGAGCCGAAGTAGAAGGGAGTAATAATGCTATGGTCTTGGAAGACACAAGTTGAGTGCCGTAGGCACGATTTAAACTTAACTCTGGGTTTTAGCCCAGATCAAAAGTGAGCTGTACCCCCAACGAATGCTGTAGGCACGGATCGTCAAAAATACTTTGTGTCCTGGTGTCTTAGTGGCAACATAACAGAAAATCTTACCCTATGGAGCAAAAATAAAGTTAGATCGAGCTGAAAGTGCTGATCACGTTTGTCAATAGTCTAAAGTCAAAAGGTTTAATAACACACTAAAAAATCTTTTTACTAATTTTCACTTCAAAAGAAGTATGCATGCATAACATCTTAGAGCTTTACAACAAGATCAATAAATTCGGACAGGACCACGACATGAAGTTTGAAGTTCCTGAGCCCGGGAAAGTAATTTACCGAATGAAAGTTCAGGAACGCCACATGGCGACTCCTGTCGCAATTCACGGTGGAATGGTAGCCGGGATGATGGACAGTGTTTTGGGAGTAGCTGCATTATCCGTTTCCTGCGAACGCGGCCGACTCGTATCAACGGTAGAGTTCAAACTGAACTTCCTGCATCCTGCTCACCTGGGAGATGAGTTAGTTGGAGAAGGAACAGTAGAGGAGGAGGGAAACAGGATTATCATCACGAGCGGTGTGATCAATGCCGTCAACAGAGACACTGTTATCGCTAAAGGATTGGGAACGTTCAACAGTTATCCTTTTGAAAAGAGCGGAATTGAAGAAAAATTGAAAAAGAAATGAACTATAAAGAAGAACTGATGTTTCAATGCTATCAAGATTCTTATTGTCGTTAGAATTGTTGATGTGGTTCGGGTGGCCGGTTCGTTTTTGCGAGCCGGCCTTTTTTGTCAGCTGAAAAATCAGGCAATAAAAAACCCCGCACTGTATGCGGGGCTCTGACCGTAAAAAATACGGAGTATATTAATGTCTTTTCTCTTTAATTCTTGTCGCTTTCCCTTGTCTGTCACGGAGGTAGAAAATACGAGCTCTACGTACAGAACCTCTTTTCTTAACTTCAATGCTTTCAATAGCAGTTGAACCTAATGGGAAAATACGCTCAATTCCTACACCACTTGAAACTTTGCGAATAGTGAATGTTCCCGTTGGGCCTTTTCCTTTAGTTTGGATAATTGTACCCTGAAAACTCTGTGGACGTTGTTTTTCACCCTCGCGGATCATGTAAGTTACATTTACTGTATCTCCGGCTGAAAATTCAGGATATTCTGGTGTTCCGTTTACTTCGTTTGTTATTTCTTGAATTCTTTGGTCCATGACGAAAATGCTTATAAGGTGTATTTTCCTCTCAAAATTGAGCGTGCAATATTATGAAATATTTTGCGAACGACCTACTGTTTTGCGTTTTTCTCGCGATTATTTTCAATTTCTCGTTCCAGCAAATCGGGTCTGCGAAGTCTTGTTTTTTCCAGTGCCCTATCGTGTCGCCATTCCTCAATTTTCTTGAAATTGCCTGATAATAAAACATCTGGAACTTTCCATTCTCTGAACTCTGCCGGGCGCGTGTAAACAGGAGGAGCCAGTAAATCGTCCTGGAAGGAATCGGTCAGAGCCGAGGTCTCGTCATTCAGCACACCGGGAATGAGCCTGATCACGGCATCGCAAAAAACGGTTGCAGCCAGTTCACCGCCCGATATCACAAAATCACCAATAGAAACTTCACGGGTGACGTAATGTTCCCTGATGCGTTCATCAATCCCTTTATAATGACCGCAAATGATAATGATGTTCTCTTTTTGCGAATAGAAGTTTGCCATTCGTTGGTCAAATCGCTCGCCATCAGGAGTCATGTAAATGATCTCGTCATAATCGCGTTCGCTTTTCAACTCATCGAGCAAAAGTGCGAGCGGCTCAACCTGCATGACCATTCCGGCACCACCGCCAAACTGGTAATCGTCCACTTTTTTGTGCTTGTCCCGGCTGTAATCGCGCGGATTGTGGAAATGCAATTCGGCATGATCGGCTTCCAGCGCGCGTTTCATGATGGAATCAGCAAACGGACTCTCCATGAGTTGCGGTAATATGGTGACAATATCAATGCGCATGGCGCAAAGGTACGCAGATTGATCGTTTATCGGATCACCATTTTTTTAGTGACAGATCGGTCCTGGTTTGTGAATCTGAAAAAATACATTCCGCTGCCCAGTTGCGAAACATCGAGTTGTTGGTTTTGCGTAACGGTCAGATCCCTGACCAGCCTTCCTGTCGCGTTGATGATTTGCAGGTTTCCGCTCGTGTAAGGCATATCGATCGTGACAAACTCCGATGCAGGATTGGGGTAGAACTGCACATTCGGCTCTGACCGTGAAAATTCAGGAACTGAACTGGGATCAAAAGGAGCCATATTGATGCGCAGGAACTGGGTTTTGGTAATGCCTCCACCACTGACTTTGAGCCTGAGGAAAATATCGGGTCTGTTGCCTTTTCCAACCTGTATATTGCCACCGATGATCTTGCTGCCCGGTATCCCGATGCGAATCAATCGGCCGTGGTATTTCAAATCCTCAGATATCCAGTGAAGGCCGGCCCGGCCGGAGTCATTTCTCGTGTTCGGACTCAAAAACACGTAAAACGAATCGTATTTGATCATGTCGTGAATGGCGATGTCCTTCATCGGGTCGTTGAAGAGGCTGTCTAAATTGCGCCATGTTTGGTTGTTGGTGTCTACAACATTTGCAATGTATCGGTTAACCGGATCTGCAGTGTTGTAAATTTTTCCCTTAAATAAACTCACATCATTTACGATTCTATCAGATGAATAACCGATGAATTTATTTGTACTGCTGATTTCTTTGAATATGGGTATAGCAGGTTTCTTTTGGACGAAATTTGAGTCGAGGCTGTAAACCTGATCCTCGTTAATCGGATCATTTCCACACTGGCAGTTTCCTGAGATGTTGACGTGAATATCAGTAGTATCAAATTTGAGTTTTGCTTCACAACCCAGTTCAATTTCGGCTTGTTTGTTACCGTTGAAATCTGATAAAATGAGGTGGTTTTCATCGTAACAATCCCCATCTGAATACGATTTTCCAAAAAGTATCAAAGTGTCACGATGAATAAATGGGCGATAAAGAGCTTTTGTATCTTCATTTTTAGGAGTCTTGATATTTTCGGTATTCTGTAAAACTCCGTTTCCATTGTACATATTGAATGCAATTTGTCTGCAATCAGCACATTCATTTTGATCGGGAACGCTCGATGTTGTGATGAAGAGGTTGTGTTTTACCGAATACAAATAACCGTTTACTTCATTATTGAGAAAGAATATACTTTGATTAATGATTTGTCCATCAGGAGTAATAGAGTCAATCCTGATTTCATCTTGATAAGCTCTTCTTGAAACGATAAGTGAGTTGTCGTCATAAGCTTTTAAAATACGCGGATTGAAATAATCGATTCGGTAGCGAACGCTTTGAGCCTGGATTGTGGTGCTGATGATAGCGAAGAGCAGCACAACCCAAATTGCAGGGTTTTTAGATCTCATAATTACAGTGTTGTTTGTTCGGTTTGGTTTGTAAAGTTACAAAGTTTTAGCAAACTTTGAGAGGCTCCCGGCTCTGCGGGCAAAATATCCCGGACTCGGCTGGAGCTTTGAAAGGTGGTCTCAGGAACCTGTAATTCGCTTTCGTTTCGATCTGTAGGATGGCGATGCATCGCCATCCTACATAAACAAATTTAATAAACAATTAATCAACCCATTCAATTCATAGCCCCAATTGATTGTACCGTGAATCCAGTGTGTTTTGATAAGCCTTCTTCAATCCGGAGTCAAGAAAAGAAGCGTTAATCCATTCAATTGCTTTTGGTTTGTTTTTTTGCATTCGATTGAAAACAACTTTGATTTGTTTGTCAGTAAGTTGCAAGGTTTTACCTAATTCCTCAAAGTGCGCACGCCTGAGTTTCTTTTTCTTTCCGCTCAATGTCAGTGCGAGCTCTTCTTTGTCTTCAGGCAGAATAATAGACACATTCAAAAGATCGTAAGCCGGTGAGAGAACCCAACCTGACAGACTCTCTATCATTGAGAAGTTTTTCAGGTGCATGTCGTTATTTCCTGTGAGAAAGGAAAAAAGAGCTATCTCAAAGTAAAAGACTTTATCGAGTAGCGTATTGGAGGAATAAGCATCGAGTGCTTTTCCAACCTTTTCCATTGATCCTTTGTATTTGTCGAATGCTTCAGTAATCTGGAACATGTCGAGCATGTGTATTTTTTCACCTTTATCTGTACGGTCAATTCGTTTTGTAATGTACGATAACTCTCCTGATGCTAATCGAATCAATGTTGATGGAACAACTCTTATTCCAAAAGCCTCAGCTATGCGCATGGTTACATGCTCGTTCTCCGGCATTTGAGGGAATGTTCCTGAAGGCGGTTTGAAAATGTATTGTCCGTCAAGAGCACCTACAACTGTTAGTCTCGGTTCTGACTGTGAATTGTTTTTTTGAAAAAGAGACATCGACAATTTTGGCTGTACACCAGGGACAGTTATTTTTCTTTGTACCACCTTTTTTGCCAATTCACTCATTTGATCGAGCGAATAGTCAATCTCAGGAGCCTTTGGTGAACCAAAGAATTCTATGGCGCATTTTTCGTGAAAGTCTGCACCTTGTTCAACAGTTTTGTAACAGTACAAACATTTATTCTTCATCGTGTGAAGGTTTTGGTTTTACGCTCACCGCACCGATGCAATTTTCACAGCATGCCAGGAGTAAGCCCATGCGGTCATTTTGATTGATCTTCCAGTTTTTAGATGCTATATCCAATAGCCACCCTTCAGGAATCAATCCTTCGAAAAAAGGAAAAAGGCGTTTTTCTCTGTAAGGCTTTTTTCTGACAGGCATTGTGAAGGTGATGAAGCTATCGTTGTGATTCTTAATGTATTGCTCATCGTACTGAAAAACGTACTCTCCATCATTTGTCTCCGTTATGATTCCGGCTAAATGATCTTTGTAAAATACATTTCCCTGTCTCATTTTTCAATTTCTTTTTGATTTACAGGAGCCAGTGTGTGCCCAAACATGGTCAGAACCAAATTTACTTTATCCATGTTGAGGTTCGTTTTGCCCTGTTCAATTTTTCTAATTACGGTGAGGGCAACACCGGCACGTTCAGCAAACTCTTCCTGCGTGAGGTCCACTTCTTTTCTTCGCTCTTTGACAAATTCAGAAAGGTTTTTCATTATATGCTTTTAAATATAATCACTGCCAAATGTAGTAAATTATATGCAAATAGATATAATTGATGTTGTTTTTAGGTTTTTATATGCTTTTGCGTATAATTTAGATTTTGTATTGAATAGGTATTTATAGGATTGTGATGCATCGCAATCCTACCCAAAAACGTGATTATTTCAAAACCAAAAACTTACCCCCACAGAATTACTGCTAAACTGAACGTGTTCAAGGATTTTCCCGATTGAGCTTCCGTGATTACGGAGAGTGAAATACATCACACCATCAAAAAGCAAGAGGAAACCACCCTGGAGGAGAAGTGAGTTGCCGTAACCCGTGAATCTGTCATAGCGGTTACCGCGTTTTGCGCGTTCTTTGAGGTAAAACCCAGCTGTAATGTATGCCACATCTAATCCGGCATTGAAGAGCAATAAGTGTTCGATGTTTTGTTGCGCTTCTAATGATCCTTTTAATGTTGTGGGTAAATCGTCCCGGAATAACAAACTACTTGCTGAAAGCCCTAAATTTACTGTATTCCACATCATGTTCATCTGGTGAAAATACCGTGCTTCACCTGATGAAGTCCCGTAACCAATTCCGCCTGTAACCATATTCGCAACGGCCCAGCCACCGAGCACATACATGCCGGTTGTCACGATGTGTTGGCGTTTTTGATTGAAAGTTTCGAGTTCCGTTTGGCTCTGACTGTAACCGAAAACAGATATTGAAATAAATATCAGCAGTGTAAGGAAATGTTTGCGCATATCGTATAAACCGCTGTACAGGCTCATTGTTTACAAGCTTCTTAAGATGTCGCAGGTGCGCACAATATCTTCGTGGCTGTGGTTGAGGTGCGTCACCATTCTGATTTTATTACCCATCGGTGAAGCCTTGATTCCGTACTTTTCCATTTCGGTCAGAACCGCATTCAATGGCTTATTATCGGTTGTTTCAAAGAGGACGATGTTCGTCTGTGGTTTTTCAACTGATTTGCAAATTGCAGATTCTTTTACTGCCTCGTAAATCTTGATCGCATTTTCACGATCCTCACGCAAACGGTTAATGTTGTTTTTGAGGGCGTACAATCCGCCAGCGGCAATGATTCCGGCCTGTCTCATTCCGCCACCCATTACTTTTCTAATTCTGCGTGCCTTTGTAATGAACTGGTCAGATCCCAATAGTAGCGAGCCAACTGGTGCTCCGAGACCTTTCGACAAACAGATTGAAATGCTGTTAAAGAGCTTGCCGTAATCGGCAGGCGTTTCACCGGTTGCTTCCAGTGCATTGAACAGCCTTGCACCATCGAGGTGAAGCGGGATGTTGTGGATCTGACCGACACGTGTGATCGGTTCAATTTCATCCTTTTTCCAAACAGTCCCTCCAGCTTTGTTTACCGTGTTTTCAACGCTTATAAGAGCTGTGGGAGCAGCGTGAACATCTGTGTTCGATTGAATTCTGGCCTCTACATCAAGAGCTTTAAACTTACCGTCTTTTGAGGGAATGGGTCTGATTTGGCAGCCCGAGTTGAAAGCGACTCCGCCACCTTCGTAGTTGTAGATATGTGCCCATTCGTGACAGATGACTTCTTTTCCCGGAGTAGTGTGTGCTTTGATGGCAATTTGATTGGTCATTGTACCCGATGGACAAAACAGCGCATTCTCCATCCCAAAAAGATCGGCTGCGTATTGTTCCAGCTCTTTGATTGTGGGATCTTCACCGTAAACATCATCTCCAACCGGAGCTTTGCTCATTGCCTCAATCATTTGAGGAGTTGGTTGTGTAACGGTATCGCTTCGGTAATCGATCATTTTGGGGTCGTTCATTGTTTGCTGGAATTATACAACTGCAATGCAGGAGATTTCTACGTTTACGTCTTTAGGTAATCCGGCAACTTCAACAGTTTCACGGGCCGGTTGGTTACGTTCAAAGTATTTGCCGTACACTTCGTTGATTCGGCCAAAGTTGTTCATATCTGAAATGAAAATGCTGCATTTGACTACATTTTCCAGTTTAGCACCGGCTGCCAGGAGAACCTGTTTCAGGTTTTCGAGTACTCGTTCAGTCTCCTGTTCCAGGTTGTCTGTTTCGAGTTCATTGGTCTCGGCATTGATCGCGATCTGACCACTGACATAAATTGTGTCACCAGCTCGTGTTGCCTGGCTGTATGGTCCAATTGGAGAAGGAGCATGATCGGTATGAATGAATTGATGATTCATAATTCTCGTTTTAATGATTCAATAATTTTAGGAAATTTTTCCTGAACAGACTCCATTTCTGTTTCAATTTTGCCGAGTTCTTCTTCTTTGGCTGCCAGTTCAATCGCTCTTAGATCTTCCCAGGAGTGGATTCCCATAGCTTTGAAGTTTCCCTTTAACTGGTGAGCGATAAATCGAACTCCTTTGGGATCATTTACCTCGAAATGATTACTCAGTTTATCGAAAAGTTTGGGAGCTTCCTCTAAAAAGACTTTGATCATGTGATTAGTGAAATCAGGATCATTGCCTGTTGCCATTTTTAACTGTTCAATGTCGTATAATTCATTACTCATTTTTGTTGAACTTCCCCGTTTTGAATCATTCTGTAAATTGTTGATTTCCCCACATCGAGCTTTTTAGCTACTTGCAAAACATTGTTATCGTACTTTTCCATGAACGTTTCGATGATACGAGCCTGGTATTCTTTGAGAGTCATTTCTTTCATTAGGATATCCTGCATGTTGTTAGATGAATTGAAAGAAATATCACTTTCTTCAATCATCTCGTCATTAGCCATTACACAGGCGAGTTCAATCACAGCTTTGAGCTCACGAACATTTCCCGGAAACGGAAACTTCAATAATTTGCTTTTTGCTTTTGAACTCAGTTTTTTGATTGGAATCTCATTCTCCTTACAGTATTCTTTGACAAAGAAATCGGCAATAAGAAGGATGTCGTTTCCTCTTTCTCTGAGCGGAGGTAGGTGAATGGGTAAACCGAGCAATCTGTAGTAGAGATCCTCGCGAAAGGTGCCTTTTTTGACTTCATCGGCTAAATTGCGGTGAGTTGCTACAATGATTCGCACATCGAGCGGAATGGTTTTGTTACTCCCAATTCTGTTCAGTTCACGTTCCTGCAATACTCGCAACAGTTTAGCTTGCAGGTTGGGATCCATTTCACCAATTTCATCGAGAAAGATCGTACCGCCTGTTGCTTCTTCAAACTTTCCTATCCTGCGTTGTTGAGCACCCGTGAAAGCTCCTTTTTCGTGACCAAATAGTTCACTCTCGATCAATTCGCTGGGTATTGCTGTAATATTTACAGGTATGAATGGTTTTTTCTTTCGCTTTGAGTTGTAGTGAATCGCTTTAGCAACAAGTTCTTTTCCCGTTCCTGTTTCTCCTGTTACTGAAACGGTGATTTTACTCTCACAGGCTTTTTCTATGAGGTTAAAGACTTTTTTTATGGCTGTACTATTTCCCACAATGGCTTTAGAGAAATCGTATTTTTTGCTGATCTCTTTTTTGAGTGCTGAAATTTCCTCTTTTAGCTCAACATTTTTCCTGATGTGATTCAGGACAGCAAAAAGCCGTTCACGTGTGTCGTTGTTTTTCACGACATAATCATAAGCGCCTTGTTTGAGAATTTCGACAGCCGTTTCGATATCTTCCTGTCCCGATACTACAAGCACTTGAATGTTAGAGTCGAAATCCTTGATGTGTTTCATGACCTTATCACCATCCATATCGGGGAGTGAGTAGTCGAGCGTTACCACATCAGGGCGTTCGTGAAGTTTTTTGATAAACTCCTTACCGGTCTTGAATGAGTGGACTTCGTTGTCTTCGTTGAGTTCTAAATTGTACTTTAAAAAATTATTGTACCATTCATCATCTTCAACAACAAATATTTTGAGTGGTTTTGATTTTTCCATGTTTAGGTTTGTGCGATTATCAACAAAAATAATTCTCAAAATGGGAATACCAAATCAAAGTAGGAGTTATTGACAAATTATGCACTTTTGCGGATATGAATAGAACTATTTCGATCATCGATAATTACGACAGTTTTACTTATAACCTGGTTCATTTGCTGGAGCCGTTGGTTGATGAGGTTGTAGTGATGCGGAATGACGAAATCGACTGGTCGGTTCTGACCACGAGCTATGCAATTGTTTTGAGTCCGGGGCCGGAGTTGCCCCAAACTGCAGGGAAACTCATGCAGGTAATCGAGCGGTTTGTGAATGAAAAGCCATTGCTGGGAGTATGCCTGGGAATGCAGGGAATTATCAATCATTTTGACGGAGAGCTTTTCAATATGCCTGGTGTGCAGCACGGCAGACCCGTTGAAATTGTGCACAATGGAATTTCAATTTTCAGTAATATTCAGAACCCAACTGTAGTGGGATTGTACCATTCCTGGGCAGCTGAACGATCAGCTTTGCCGGGAGATTTGAAAGCGACTGCAACCTGGGGAAATGTGACAATGGCAATCGAGCACAAAAGCCTACCTGTTTACGGTGTGCAATTTCATCCGGAATCTATTTTGAGTAGTCACGGAAAGCAAATTGTAAAAAATTGGCTCCTTATGATTGAAAAATGATTGGGACTTACTCCTATATTTGCCAAAGAATGCAACCCAGAATTTTACTCAATAGCAAAGTACTCGACATCACTATCAAGCGATTGGCTCGCCAGTTGATTGAAAATCACGGTGATTTTGAAAATACAGTTCTAATTGGTTTGCAGCCTCGCGGAATCCAGTTAGCTGACAGGTTACACGCTGAGCTTAAAAGGGTTCTTTCCGGAGCAGATGTTGAACTGGGGTATCTCGATGTTTCGTTCTATCGCGATGATTTTAGAAGACGCGATGAACCGATTACAGTAAGCGAAACAACAATCGATTTTGAAATAGAAAACAAGAAGGTCATCATGATTGATGATGTTCTTTATACGGGGCGCACGATCAGATCCGGCATGGATGCCCTCATGGATTTTGGCAGGCCAAAAAAGGTCGAGTTCCTGGTTCTGATCGATAGAAGATTTAGTCGTCAACTTCCCATCCAGGCCGATTATGTTGGACGAACAGTTGACTCGGTTGTATCAGAACGCGTGGATGTGAATCTCGATAATGAAGGACATGTTGTTCTAAAAACAATTGATGATGAGTAATTTGAGTGTTGATCATCTTTTAGGAATCAAAGGGTTGAGCAGGGAAGATATCGAGTTGATATTTACCACTGCTGATAATTTTAAAGATGTCATCAACCGGCCGATCAAAAAAGTTCCTTCACTTCGAGATATCACAATTGCCAATCTCTTTTTTGAAAACTCAACACGCACAAAGCTCTCTTTTGAACTGGCTGAAAAACGGCTTTCAGCTGATGTGGTGAATTTTTCCGCATCTGGTTCTTCAGTGAAGAAAGGGGAAACTCTAATCGATACGGTGAATAATATTCTCGCCATGAAAGTTGACATGGTGGTTATGCGCCATCCAAACCCGGGAGCAGCTGTGTTTTTGAGCAGAAATGTGAATTCGAGAATTGTCAACGCTGGTGACGGTGCTCACGAACATCCCACACAAGCTCTTCTCGACACGTATTCCATTCGCGAGAAATACGGTGATGTAGAAGGAAAGAAAGTTGTGATTGTGGGAGATATTGTTCATTCACGTGTAGCGCTTTCCAACATATTCGCGCTTCAAAAACTGGGAGCTACAGTCAAAGTTTGCGGACCACAAACACTCATTCCAAAATACATTGAAGATTTGGGAGTTGAAGTTGAACTCGATTTACGCGAAGCGCTTGAATGGTGTGACATTGCCAATATGTTGCGCATTCAGCTCGAAAGACAGGAGATCAAGTATTTTCCATCAATCCGAGAATATACAATGACCTATGGTGTTGATGCGGAATTGTTGAATAGTTTGTCTAAAGAGATCACCATCATGCACCCGGGTCCTATCAATAGGGGAGTAGAAATGACATCTGACGTGGCCGACAGCGATCATGCGATTATTCTCAACCAGGTTGAAAACGGTGTAGCTATTCGCATGGCTGTTCTCTATCTGTTGGCTGAAAAAATTGCCCGTTAAACATAAACCGTGTAGCTATGAAATACGAAAAAGGTGATAAACACACACAGTATTTTCTCAAATGGTCAGATCACGAATCTGATGTAAAAGCCTGCAAGGAGCACTGGAGCCGGAATGAGGAAAACGTATTGCTGGTTTTGACCGATAACGATATACCTAAAGACGATTTCCTGGAAGCAGTTAACATATGGAAATCAAAAGTTGAGGATAAAAAGAAAAGTTTTGTAATTTCGGGGGATGAGAAATTTTGTGAATCATATTTCGCTGAAACCGAATGTGCTCCAACAGTATCAGAAGCACAGGACATTATTTTTATGGAAGAAGTTGAACGCGAAATAGACAACATATAAATTAAACACTATGAAAAGAATTTTTACGCTTTTACTTACAATAATAACGTTTGGAGGATTCAACTCTGCTTTAGGACAGTGTTCACCTGAAAGTAATAAGTTGGACAATAGCAACTCACTGGTTTATCCAAACCCTGATGATACCACAGTAACAATGGTTGAGGGGCAATACACCGAGTTTGTTATCTCTTTTAGAGTACCTCAAAATTTTACAGGCCAGGTAGATTCTGTTGTGAATATTCCTCCTGGTCTCGGCTATGATTGCAATCCACAATCCTGTAGTTTTTCCAGTGGAGATCACTGCATCATGATTAGCGGTACTCCATCTGTATCAGGTGTTTTTACAACTACAGCTTATATTAAAGCAAGCTTTTTCACTTTAGATTCAAACCTCGATGCGAATTACGATGTTGAGGTTCAGCAGGCGAATGGTATTAACTCACTGGATGATAATCACCTTTCATTTTCTATTTACCCGAATCCGGTGAAAGCAAATCCGAGTTTTGCTTTTATTACGGACAAGCCCAGGGAAGGAACAGTTTCAATGTTTGACATTACAGGAACATTAGTCGATCAGTTCAATGTTCAATTGCAAACAGGAACCAACCAATTTCACTACGATATTTCAGATTATTCACCGGGTCATTATTTTGGTACGTTTAAAGCGGCTGATAAAACACGGCACATCAAAATGATCGTAGTGCAGTAATGGGGTTTGAGCTAAAGATTTTAGGAGCAAATAGCGCTATTCCTACCACAACACGAAATACAACTTCTCAGTTAATTTCCATCAATCAATCTCATTACTTAATTGATTGTGGAGAAGGTACGCAAATCCAGATGCGCAAATACCGCGTGAAAATGCAGCGGATTAAGGCAATCTTTATCAGTCACCTTCACGGAGATCATTTTTTTGGGTTGATCGGACTGTTGAATACCATGCACTTGCTGGGCAGGCAAAACGAGTTGTTGATTTTTTGTCCACCCGGATTGAAAGAGATTATCAACCTCCAGCTAAAAGTAGCAGATAGTAAGCTCAATTATAAAATCAATTTTCAGGAATTGGAGTTCAATGATGGTAAGAGCCACATTTACTCCGATAATATTGCCGATGTTTATACCATTCCGCTCGATCACAGAATTCCGTGCAATGGATTTCTCTTTGTTGAAAAACCCAAAAACAGGAGAATAAAAAAGGAGTTGATCGACAAGTTGAAAATTCCTGTAGAACAATTACCAAAAATCAAAGAGGGAGTAGATTTTCACCGCGAAGATGGCAGAGTATTTCAAAACGAAGAAATCACATTGCCTCCCCGCAAGAGTTATTCGTATGCTTTTTGCTCTGATACGCGCTACAATGATAGGATAGTCCCGTTGATCGAGAATACAGATTTACTCTATCACGAAGCTACTTTCACAGAAGCGTTTAGAGAGCGTGCTCAACAAACTTATCATTCAACGGCTCGTGATGCAGCAACAATTGCTGAAAAGGCAAAAGTTAGTAAGCTTCTTATTGGGCATTACTCTGCCCGCTATAAAAACTTTGATCAACACCTTGAAGAAGCCCGTGAAGTGTTTGGCAATACTGAGTTAGCACTCGATGGTCACACATTTTCTTCATCTGATTTGTGAAAAACTTCTCGTATTTAAGTCTGTTATTAACTTGTTGCTGTTTCACTATTGCGTTACCTTTGTCTTTATTAAGATCAAGTCTAAATAATGGAGCCTGTAAGAATTGTCATAGCTGATTCGAATGAACTCATACGAGAAGGGTTGAAATCCGTTTTTGCTCAGGAAGACAGTGTTGAAGTAGTAGGGGAAGTTGACAATGGGTCAGCGCTCGTGAGGTTGTTTTCTGAATGGAAACCCGATGTCGTTTTAATCGATTACATGGCAACATCATTCAGAACCGAAGACATCAAAGCTCTTCATAACATCTATCCCGATAAGAAATTTGTAGCCATCACAGAATTTGCCAAGAAAAACCTCATTCAGCGTGCTTTGGAAGCCGGTATTTCAGGTCATGTGTTGAAGTCGTGCAGTAAAGCTGAAATTGTTGATAGCATCAATGAAACACATTTGGGTAAGCAGTTTTTTTGTGGTAAAATACTAAACGAGCTCGATGATCAGGAAATAAAAACCGGTCAGCTTTCCTGTGACCCCATTAGTTTGAGCTCAAGAGAAATTGAGATAATAAGAGAAATTGCACAGGGAAAGACAAACAAGCAGATTGCTGAGGAGTTACACCTCAGTGCTCACACAGTGATGACACACCGCAAAAATATCATGAACAAGTTGGGAATTAATAATACTGCAGGCATCGTAATTTATGCAGTGCGGGAAAACCTCATTTTACCTAACCGCTATCTTTTTAATTCCTGAACAATTTTGTGAGTATTGTCATTGTATAAGGTTGAAATGCACTGTAATTTCGCCTCGTGATTTTGATATAAAAAGATAAGATTGATACATGGAAAAAATAGGACTCTTTTACGGATCTGACACTGGCTGCACTGAGGCAGTATCAGAAATGATACAGGAGCAAATTGGTGAAGATATTATCGAGCTTCACGATGCTTATGATATTGAACCGGAAGATTTTGATCAATACGATAAAATCATCATCGGTCTTTCAACCTGGCATGATGGTCAGCTCGTTAGTGCCTGGGATGATTTCTACGATGATTTTCAGGAAGTTGATTTTACTGGTAAAACAGTAGCCTTTTTCGGACTTGGAGATCAATACGGATACAGTACTTATTTTATAGATGGAGTTGGTATACTCGGTGATGTTGTATTGAAAAATGGCGGAAAGCTAATCGGTTACTGGCCTACTGATGGTTTTGAACACGATGAGTCAAAAGCAGAAACTGAAGATGGTAAATACTTCATGGGACTCGCAATAGATGAAGATAACCAGGACGAAATGACAGAAGAGCGAGTAACGAAATGGGTTGAACAAATCAAGAAAGAATTCCCGATTGAAAGTTAATCGCTTAATCAAGAATATAATAGTTTAGAGGCCATTTCATTTTTATGATTTGGCCTTTTTTATTAGTAGTTATCTAATTTTTACTGGTTTTTATAGTCTTGATAATTAATGATTTATTGTTGTTTAGTTTATTTTTTTGTGAAATAGAAGTATAATAGAGTCCTTTTTCAAGATTTAGTAAATCTATTTGATTACTTTTTTTCCGAAAACAATTTGGAATAAGACCTATGCTAAAAAAGATCAACAAAGAGTATGTAGCAATTAAAAGAGCTTTAACAAGAAGAAGTACTCCTAAGTACTCAGAATCCATCAATAATACTGATCGTGTATTGGATGGGATTGTTACTTACAATGAGTTTGGTGGATATTTTACTCCACTTTCTTCTCAAAAGCGGCCAGCTGTACAAAAGGTATTGAAAGGTAAAGTGCACGAACCTAAAACTGTGAAATTTATAAGAGATAATTGCAGTTCAGGAGATATTGTTCATGCAGGAACCTTTTTTGGAGATTTTCTTCCACCTCTTTCTAACGCGTTATCAGGAAACGCACAGCTTTGGGCGTTTGAACCTAATAGTGAAAATTATAGATGTGCTTATATTACGCTATTAATGAATGATTTAAAAAATGTAAATCTTTACAATTGTGGATTAGGAGATGAAAGTACATCATCTAAAATGTTAATTGAATCTGAAAAAGGAGTTACACTAGGAGGAGGAAGTAGAATTATTGGTGAGGATAAAAGCGGAAGGACTATTGAAGTTAGTGTTAAGAGGGTAGATGACGTAATTGGAGATGATAGAGATGTCTCAATTCTTCAACTAGATGTTGAAGGTTATGAAAAACAAGCATTAACTGGAGCACTAAACTTAATTAATCGATGCAAACCGATTTTGATACTTGAAGATAATAAAGGAGTTATTGAAACTAACTGGTTTAAGGAGAATATAACTTCTATTGGATATGAAATAAAAGGAAGATTACATCAAAATACAGTTTTGGTGATTTCATCAACCCACAATTTAAAACTGTAATTTGAACTGACCTTTTTAAAACAAAGTCTGGATTTTTAACCACAAAAAAACCGGAGAGGGCGACTCCGGTTCAATGCTTTTATAAGTTAATGACGTTTGAGGTAAGGCTTGAGGTGTTGTGAAAAAGTTGATTAACTGCCGCAACCAACGCAGTCAAAATGTGAATCCTCAGGTTTAACACCGTTGAGTTTCATTTCGAGATTATGGATTTTATCACGTATTTCCATGTCTTTCATCATGTCTCCGCTGAGCTTGTCTCTTAACTCAAGAATCTCTTTTTTAAGTTGTTCCTCCATAGCAGTATGTATTTAAAAAATTACTAATTCAGTGGTTCTAAACTACGAGGAAAACGAAATGGTTCGACAGGTTTAATCCTGTAGTTTTTCACATACCTTTATTGAAAACACTATCTTAGTGCGCTGTTGTTGTTAATTTAATACTTAAAGTTTTCTTAATCATGCCGAAACAAATCAAATTATCGTTAATAACTTTCCTTTTGTTGGTTTTAGCCATAAACGTGAAATCTCAGGTGTTGGATTCACACCAAAAACTCCAAACTCTTTCAAGTGCAGCACTTTCTAATACCGCAAGTGTGTTAGGCCTCAATGTAGCCTTACCATATTCTGTTGACATATACAAGATAAATTATTTCACAACCGATGAAAACGGTAATAATGAAATTGCGAGTGGAATGGTGGTAATCCCAACCGATAGTTGTGCGGGTTACCCAATGGGGTTGTATGCACATGGAACGGTTTTAAAAAGAGATGATGTTCCCAGCCGAAACAATGGAGAAGGGACAATAGGCAAACTTTTCGCAGGTGCTGGTTATGTTATGGTTTTACCTGATTATTTGGGAATGGGAGACAATCCAGGATTCCATCCTTATGTCCATGCTGAGACCCAGGCTACAGCCTCAATTGATGCTATGCGAGCTGCACGAGAGTTGTGCTCTGATCTCAATACCAACCTCGATGGAGATGTTTTCATTACCGGTTACTCGCAGGGTGGACATGCAGCTATGGCCACTCACCAATACATTCAGGAAAATAACTTACAAAATGAATTCCGTGTTAGAGCAGCTGCACCGGCATCAGGTCCCTATGATATGAGCGGAATCCAGGCGGGAGGAATTATTTCCGGATCACCTTACAGCAATCCCGGTTATGTCGTTTATTTGATAAAAGGTTATCAGCAGGCTTACGGCAACCTTTACAACAATTCCATCGCAGAATTATTGCGCGCTCCTTATGATGTAACAATTCCACCATTATTAGATGGTACTCACACATTGTCTGATTTAAACAATGCAATGCCAAGCCGAATAGATTCTTTCATGAAAGCGGGTTTTTTAAATGACATTCGTTCTACTTATCAATCTAAAAATCATCCTCTATGGCAAAATTTGCTCGATAATGATGTGTATAATTGGGTTCCCGATAGTGCTACCAGAATGTATTATTGCACCGGAGATGAGCAGGTCGAATACCAAAACTCGATCAAAGCTGATTCATTTATGAACGCAATGGGAGCACAGGATGTGGCCGCTTATTCACAGGGGCCATCAAATCACGGAGGTTGTGTGGTTCCATCACTTTACAGCGTCATTACATATTTTGATTCACTATCAACTCCCTGCAATGCTGTTGATACAACATCAACATTTGCTCATTTTCGGTCAGAGCCGGAATTAAGGGTTTACCCAAATCCGGCACGTTCGGTTCTGAATGTGGAGATCGCAGAGCCTGCAACAATTACGCTCTATGAACTGAGTGGGAGAGAGGTGATGTCAAGGGAATTAAACGACACAAAAAAACTCCCGGTCTATAATTTAAACCCGGGAGTGTATCTATTGAGAGTTGTGAGTGAAAATACTACACAACTCAAACGTGTTGTAGTATCGCATTAATCTTTAGGCATCTGAAAACTCAATACAGGTCTGGATGAATGATTGACTACAGTTTCAGTAATGTTGTCATTGAGAAACTTTTTGAGTCCGCTAAAGCCGTGAGTAATTAGTGCAATTACATCACCCTCAACATGATCAGCAAAGTTGACGATTCCGTCATCTATGTTGAAATCGTTGAAAATAGTGAACTTCACATCTTTCATGCTGTTTTTATCCAACACTTTTCTAATCCGTCTTTCTGAATCAACAGTCTGCTCAAAATAAGAAGGAGTGTTGATGTAAACCACTTCGAGAGAAGCCTCGAGGAAATTAGCAAAAGCACGAACTTTTGGAATTTCATTATTGATTTCCTCTTCCAAAAAGTCTGAAGCAAATACAATGCGTTTAACATCAAATGTCTTGTTTTCTTCAACCGGCTTGATGGTTAAAACGGGAACGTTAGCTGAGCGAACAACTTTTTGTGCATTTGACCCGATGAAAGCTTCTTCAAAACCGCTTGCACCATGGGTTCCCATTATAATGAAATCAATATCGAATTTTTCTACAACTTCCTGAACATCATTGTGCATTTTTCCTGATTTGAGGTGTCCTTCAACCTGGATGCCTGCTTTTTCAGCTTCTTCCTTGAGCGCTAGAAGGTCTTTCTCAGCCTGCTTTTTGTGCTCTTTCATTGCTTCAAGCATCAACTCAGGCTCAAATCCCGGTACTGATGGATCTCCTGCATTTGTCATACTCATGCTTACATAGCGATGAACATTGTCGAGCGAGTTCATCACGTGAAGCGTAAGATTGTGTTCCTTGCAGAGTTTAAAAGCTGCTTTCTTTGCATAATCTGCAGCATCAGAAAAATCGGTGGGGAAAAGTACATTCTTCATTGTTATGGATTTTAAACTGTTTTACTAAATAGTTTTCTTTTAGGTTTATCTCGTTTTAAATGTGCATCAAAAGTCATGCAAATGTTACGGATGAAAGGTTTTCCTTTATCTGTAACGATGAGGCTATGATTGCCTATTTGTAAGAGTTTATCTTTTTCAAACTCTGCGAGTTGGGCAATTGCTTTACCAACTGTGGGATGCTGTAATTCTTCATTCCCCCAGCTCGTTTCAAACTGACACATCAGACTAAGGATGTGCTTCCTTATCACGAGATCTTCCCTGTTCAATAAATGGCCTCTAAAAATAGGCAATTCATTTTGATCGAGCAGTTTTTGGTAGTTGCGAATTGTCTTGTGGTTCTGACCAAAAGCTGTCCATGAATCACTGATAGAACTCGATCCAAGCCCTATCATCAACTCGGTTGGTTGAGTCGTATAGCCCATGAAATTGCGGTGAAGTGTTTTGTTTTGGAAAGCGAGCGTGAGCTCATCATTTGGCAATGCAAAATGATCCATACCAATTTCGATGTAGCCGGCTTTTTCTAAAAGTGTTTTCCCAAGCTCGTAGAGCTCGCGTTTGGCATCATCCTGTGGCAGATCGTTTTCTGAAAATTTTCGCTGAATGCCTTTCATCCACGGAACATGAGCATAACTGTAGTAAGCAATTCGCTCTGGCATCATTTCTTTCACGAAGTTGAATGTTTGCTCGATTGACTCTGGCTGTTGGTGGGGTAAACCGTAAATGAGGTCGTAATTGATGGATTCATAACCAATTTCGCGTGCTATTTCAGTGACATCGCGAACCATGTCAAAAGGTTGAATCCGGTTAATCGCTTCCTGCACTTTTTGGTCAAAATCCTGTACACCAAAACTCACTCGCCTAAAACCTAAATCGTAAAGTGTTTGAAGTTGTTCTCTAGTTGTGTTGCGAGGATCTGCCTCAAAACTCATTTTAGCCTGTGGATGAATTGTAGAGGTACTCTTTATCATTTCAATCAGATCGCGGAGGTTCTGTTTTGAAAAGAAAGTTGGTGTTCCACCGCCAAGGTGAATCTCTGCAATGTGAGGAACATCAGGCAAAAGGTTTAAGTAGAGTTGCCACTCTTTTATAACGTAACCGATGTATGAATCTTCAACTTTGTGATTTGTCGTGTGGCGAACATTACAGCCACAATAATGACAAAGGCTTTCACAAAAGGGGAGGTGAATGTAAAGACTTATTCCTTTTTCTTTATTTGTGGCTCTGAATGTCTCAACTACAGATTCTTTCCATTCATTGAGGTTCATCGGGTTATCCTTCCAGTATGGAACGGTTGGGTAACTCGTGTAGCGCGGACCTGGAACATTGTATTTTTTGATCAGTTGTTTTTCCATCTTTAGAAGCTCAAATTTGAGCTTCAAAGATCAGGAGTAGGAAACTGACTATCCATGAGTGAAATCAAAACAAATGCTGATTTTTATCAGGATTTTAGAGCTTTCCTTTCAGGTATTGACCAGTGTAACTCTCCTTGTGATTTATCAAATCTTCTGGTGTACCGGCAAAGACCAAATCACCACCATTTTTACCACCTTCAGGTCCCAAATCAATTACCCAGTCTGCACACTTGATAATCTCGGCATTGTGTTCAACCACAATAATGCTGTGGCCGTTGTCGATCAATGCGTTGAGGGCTCTGAGTAGTTTTTCAATGTCGTGAAAATGCAATCCGGTTGTGGGTTCGTCAAAGATGAAAAGTGTTTTATCGCGAGTTTTTCCTTTTACCAAAAACGAAGCGAGTTTAATACGTTGCGCTTCACCACCACTCAATGTGCTGGATGACTGACCGAGTTTGATATAACCGAGTCCCACATCCTGTAGTGGAAGCAGTTTGTTTACAACCTTTTTAGCATCGTTTTCTTCCTGAGAACCAAAAAACTCAATTGCTTCATCAATGGTCAAATTTAGTACATCAGCTATCGTTTTACCCTCGTACTCTATTTCGAGAACTTCACTTTTGTAGCGTTTTCCTTTGCATGCATCACACTGCAAATGGATATCAGCCATGAACTGCATTTCAACCGTGATTTCGCCTTCTCCTTTGCATTTTTCGCATCTTCCCCCCTCAACATTAAACGAGAAATAGGAAGGTTTAAATCCGCGGAGTTTAGCCAATTGTTGTGAGGCAAATAGCGAACGGATTTCATCAAATGCTTTCACATACGTAACCGGGTTGCTGCGTGACGACTTGCCAATCGGGTTCTGATCGACAAACTCGATATTTTGAATTGCGCTTATGTCTCCGGCTAATTCATCAAACTCACCTGTTATGTCACCGTATTCTCCTAATTTCTTTTGAATTGACGGGAACAGGATTTTGCGAACGAGAGTGGATTTCCCTGATCCTGAAACACCTGTTACAACAGTCAGAGCCTTGAGCGGGAAAGAAACATCAATGTTTTTGAGGTTGTGTTCACGCGCACCGCTAATATCGATCGACAATTTCCAGTCTCTTCGGTTTTTAGGCGTTTCAATGTTCATTTTACCCGTGAGATACTTAGCCGTAAGGCTTTCATCACTGTTGATCAGGTCATCATGATCGCCCTGGAAAACTACTTCACCGCCATTGGTACCGGCCATTGGGCCCATATCGATGATCTCATCTGCAGCCCGCATCACTTCTTCCTCGTGTTCAACCACGATTACTGTATTTCCAAGTCTTTTGAGAGAATGCAACACGCCAACTAATCGGTTTGTGTCGCGAGGGTGCAGACCTATACTGGGTTCATCGAGAATGTACATCGATCCAACGAGGCTGCTCCCTAAAGTTGTAGCTAGGTTAATGCGTTGTGATTCACCGCCTGAAAGAGATCCTGAATTACGGTTGAGTGTGAGATAGCTCAATCCAACTTCCTGTAAAAACTGCAATCTGTTGTTGATCTCTATCAGTAGTCGTTTACCAACCTTTTTATCGTAATCAGTTAAATGATTGTTGAGGTCCTGGAACCATTCGTAGAGCTCATCAACAGGAGTGAGTACCAAGTCAATGATCGATTTGTCATTGATTTTGACATACGAAGCATCTTTTCTCAGGCGTGTTCCTTTACAATCTGGACAGGTTGTTTTTCCACGGTAACGCGATAACATCACGCGAAACTGGATTTTATAACTCTTTGATTCCAGGTGCTTGAAAAAAGCATTGAGACCTTTAAAGTATTCATTTCCCGTCCATAACAACTCTTTCTGTTCCTCTGTGAGTTCGTGAATGGGTCTGTGAATAGGAAAGTCGAACTTGGCTGCATTTCTAATGAGCTTGTCTTTCCATTTGCTCATCTTTTCGCCTTTCCAGCAAACAATAGCTTCTTCATAAACAGACAGTCCTTTGTTTGGAATCACGAGATCAGGATCAATTCCCATCACGCTTCCAAATCCCTCGCAAGTTTTACAGGCTCCCAGCGGATTATTAAAAGCAAAGAAATGGTGAGTTGGTTGTTCAAATGTTATTCCGTCTAACTCAAAACGGTTTGAGAAATCTTTGCGATCAAAACCATTGTCGGTTTTGGTCAGAACCGAACAGCTTCCGTCACCTTCATAAAAGGCTGTTTGTACAGAGTCTGCAATTCGCATTTGATTGTCCTCGTCATCGTTTGCTACAACACGATCGATCAGGATTTCCGGGTTCTGACTGTGGAGTTCAGGGTCAAAGTCTTCAATTCTCACAGGTTTTTCATCACTCAGCAAACGAGTAAAGCCTTGCTGTTTGAGAATTTTGACCTGTTCTTCAAGTGTTTTATTACCTGTTACGAGCAGGGGAGAGGCGATCATGAGTTTTGATCCCTCTGTGAGGCTGGTGATGTAATTTACCACATCAGTAACGGTGTCGCGTTTTACTTCTTCACCTGAAACAGGCGAGAAAGTACGACCTATACGAGCGAAGAGTAATTTGAGATAGTCGTAAATTTCAGTTGTTGTTCCAACTGTAGAACGGGGATTACGCGTGTTTACTTTTTGCTCGATGGCAATAGCCGGAGATATCCCTTTGATGTATTCTACCTCAGGTTTGTCGAGCTTACCCATAAACTGCCGGGCATAAGAAGAAAGCGATTCTACGTAGCGTCTTTGGCCTTCAGCATAAAGCGTGTCAAATGCCAGCGAAGATTTACCGGAGCCGGATAATCCTGTAATGACAATAAATTTGTTTCGCGGAATTATGACATCGACACCTTTAAGGTTGTGCATTTTAGCACCTTTAATAACAATATTCTTTTTTGTGTCGACTTGCTGGAGGTCCGTTTTTGGCATAATTTGCTAAAATTTGAATTTGCAAAGGTACGGGGAACAGAGATTTTATTTGTTTCGAAAAGATTTTTTTTTCATCTTAGCACCATATTTAACAGAAACGAACTCTCAATAGTTCAATTCAAACAAAAATTTAAAGCCTATAGCAGCATTTTTACTCTTCAAGAATTTAAGTGATTAATTGAAAAAGAGGAGGTAATTATGCTTTGTGCTAATGTAAGCGACAAGGAACTCGTAAAACAGTATTTGCGAGGAAAAGAAGAGGCTTTAGAAATTCTCATCACCCGACATAAAGAACGCGTTTTTACTTACATTGTATCTTTGGTTAAAGATCGCCAACTAGCTGATGATATTTTCCAGGAAGTATTTATCAAGGTTGTGAATACTTTAAAAAGAGGTAAATACAATGAGGAAGGGAAGTTCCTTCCATGGGTAATGCGTATTTCTCATAATCTTGTGATTGACAACTTTAGAGCACTCAAGCGTAACCCAACGATTGACGGTGGAGGTGATTTTGATATTTTTGATTTGATCAAGCGCGAAGACCCAAATGCTGAAGATCAGCTCGTTTGGGAGCAGATCACGGGAGATCTCAAGGAAATCATTGAAGAACTACCTGAAGAACAACGAGAGGTTTTAAAGATGAGACATTACGGTCAAATGAGTTTCAAAGAAATTGCTGAAGAAACTGATGTGAGTATCAATACAGCTCTGGGTCGTATGCGTTATGCGCTTATCAATATGCGTAAAACCATAGAAGAGCGAAGGGTAGATTTGCTCAAGTACTGATTGTAAATGCGCTTTTTTTTAATTGCGTACAATAAGTTGAACACGGGTGCCGTTATGTGGGAAATGAACCCAAAAAAAGTAAACATATCGTGCCTATGGAGCAACAGTTACCCTTTGAAAATGCTCACGATGAGCCTAAACACAAACAATTACTCGATGAAGTAAACAATGAAATTTACGAGCAGTATAAGAGCACACCGAGTAACAATACAGTTCAAAACATTTTGAATTACTCTAAATCACTCAAAGTTGAAAAAAGTAAACACGTTGGTGATTTAGCTTACAACATGAATTAGATAGAAAAAGCCCCGAATTCAGGGGCTTTTTTTATATCAGTTGATTTCCAGTCATTTCAACAGGAATATCGATTTCCATTCTCTTTAAAATAGTTGGTGCAAGATCACCTAACTTTCCGTGCCTGAGATCAATTTTTTGGTCAGATCCTGTGACGAAAATACACGGTACCGGATTCGTTGTATGCGCTGTATTTGGTGAACCATCATCATTGATCATACAGTCGCTGTTTCCGTGATCGGCAATGATGAAAAACTCATAACCGTGCTTGAGACCGGTTTCCACAACTTGTTTTACTGATTGGTCAACCGTTTCGCAGGCTTTTACTGCTGCTTCAAAAACACCGGTGTGCCCAACCATATCTGGATTGGCAAAGTTGAGACAAACAAAATCTGGCCATTCATTTTCGAGTTCAGCTGTGATTTTAGCGGTTACTTCAGGAGCGCTCATCTCCGGCTGTAAGTCGTATGTCGCTACTTTTGGCGAGTTGACCATAATTCGCTTTTCATTTTCAAAAGGCTCTTCCCGTCCTCCTGAAAAGAAGAATGTTACGTGCGGGTATTTTTCAGTTTCTGCAATTCTTATTTGTTTCTTTCCTGCCTTAGCAATTACCTCTCCGATTGTGTTCTTCAGGTTATCCTTCTCAAAAATAACGTGTACATTTTTAAAAGTATCATCATAGCGTGTCATCGTGCAGTAATAGAGGTCGAGCTTTTTCATTTCCTGTTCAGGAAAGTCCTGTTGAGTGAGAGCCATTGAAATTTGTCGGCCGCGATCGGTTCTAAAGTTGAAGTTGATCACCACATCACCATCGCTGATGGTTGCCACAGGCTCGTGATCTTCGTTTTGCAGCACAATTGGTTTGATAAACTCATCGGTTACGTCATTATCATAACTCGCTTTGATGCCTTCAACGGCACTTTCAAATTTGGCACCTTTGCCGTGAACCATTGCATCGTAAGCCAGCTTGATTCGCTCCCAGCGTTTATCGCGATCCATTGCGTAATAGCGGCCAACGATTGAAGCGATTTTTGCGGGTGTTTTACTGATGTCTTTCTCCAGCTTTTCAATAAAACTTTTTCCACTGTGCGGATCACAATCGCGTCCATCAGTAAAGGCATGTATATAAATGTTCTCGAGTCCGGTTTTAGCTGCTTCTTTGGTCAAACCCACAAGGTGGTTCATGTGAGAGTGTACTCCGCCATCTGATACCAGCCCGATGAAATGCAGGTTTTTACCGCTTTCTTTAGCGTGTTGGAATGCGGCTTGCAAAACCTGGTTCTGACCGATAGAGCCGTCATCAACAGCTTTGTTGATTTTGACCAGATCCTGATATACCACACGACCAGCACCTAAATTCATGTGTCCCACTTCAGAGTTTCCCATTTGTCCATCAGGCAAACCTACGGCCATTCCAGATGTTTCTAGCGTGTTGTGTGGGTATTTGTCATAAAGTGAGTCGATAAATGGGGTATTGGCTTTGTCGATTGCCGATACGTTTTTATCATTAGCTATTCCCCATCCGTCAAGGATCATGAGAACTACGCGATTGTTCATGGTGCTTATTTTTTACAAAGGTATAACCTGAATTTTAATAGTGGGATTTATCATAGACTAATGAACGATTCTCGTGTGTGTATGTTAGTGTTTTGTAATTTTGTTTGAATTTTTAGTTGTTTTGCGTTTAACATAGTGTATGACAAAGAAGAAAGACGATAAAGATCTGGGAAAGGAATCAAAAACACCTATTGACCCTGATAAAGTAGCTGAAAATCCAGGATTGTTGCCTTATGCCAGCAATGTTGGTGCTGTTTCGATCAGACCTGAGGATAAGGGTAAAATCGTGGGCAGGGCGATGTCGAGCATGGCTGATCAAACGAATCGTCAAATGGATCAATTAAAAGGGCAAATTGAAACGCTTGCCGGACAGGCAAAACAGCTACAAAATCGCGTTGAAATTAGCCAACAGATTTACGATGCTGATATCAACTTTGAACCTGTCCCGGGTAAAGTATATTTCCTCTATCAAAAGAAAGATGAGTCGATGTTGTTATCGATGATAGCACCAAATGAATGGGGGAAGAAAAAACCTTTTGAGAGCTTTGTGGCTTCTGTACAATTACTTTCAGATCACACCTGGGAGGTGATTGAATACAGTGATGATCAAAAGTAGATCCTGAATCCTGCACCCAGCGTTAGCAATTCCATGTATGAAAGCTCCATGTAGTTTTCATTAGCTGAGTAGTTGTATAAATCTAAATCCCAAATGCTGGTTTCAAAATACACTCCCGCTTCTTTAAAGAATTTGGTGTCAAATGATCTGCTGATTTCTATTTGGTAGAATGTACCAAATCGCATGGCTGTTGTCCACCAGTAATAACCTCTTTCGTATTGACCGGGGTTGTTGTATTTGTTGTATCGCTCACCATATGTGTAGTTCATTGCAATTCCAAGTGAAGCAGGATAGAGGTGGGTTTTGTCATCTATGTTAATTTTCCAGGGAGTAAAACGAAGTTTTAAGGCTGAGCTGTAAATTGGTTTGAGGAATTCATTTTCAGGAACAACCCCAAATGAGTACTCAAGGTGTATTTTCTCTTTGTAGAGGTTCCAGTTAGGACCAATTGAAATCATTCCAATGTTCCCGGCAAACTGCCCCTGAGCTCCGGTTGGAATGAGCTTTTTTAGAAATGGTGAGCTGGATGAGTCCTGTGCTCTGACCGTTATGGATAAACAGAGTAAAATAAGTAGTATGTATTGTTGTTTTCTCATTTTACTCATTCACAAATCTGTGAGTGAATTGATCTTCCCAAATCTTTAAAATAATGAATTCACCGTTTTTAGGACTGGAGGTATTTAAAAAAGGTACGCTACCCATCATTGAAGGTGTGAAGACGTAGTTGTGATTGTGTCCGTTTATGCTGATGAGTGTTTTGGGGTATTTGTTTATAGTGTTGTAATAATCATCTCTGAGAGCAGGATTGAAATCATCATTGTTGAAAGGTACATGGTTGACGATTATAGCTTGCTTGTATGATGAGGTATCAGCTAACTGCTTATCTAACCAGGAAATGTCTGGAACGTTTGGTGAAAAGTTGAATTCCCTTGCGTTTGTATTGAGGTAGATGAATTTATACCCTTTAAACATAAAGGTGAAGTCGTAAGGACCGTACATTTCGCGAAATACTTTACTCCCGTTTCCAATTAAATCGTGGTTTCCAATTACCGTAATGTATGGAGCATTGAGTTGTTTTAATACATCGTGAATGAGTTTGTATTCTTTTTGCGTTCCAAAATCCACAAGATCGCCCGTGTGGATAATAAAATCTATATCTCTAATTTGGTTAATTCTATCAACTGCTTTGGATGCACCTTCATAAAACCTTTGCGAATCACCAATGAGTGCTAGTTTTATTGTGTCAGATCCAGAGTTGCGAAGCTGGTTGATGTTTTGTTGGTTGATATTCATGTATTCATCGCTGAGGTCAACCTGGTAATGATTGTATTCAAACTTATCACAGGATTGCATAAACAGCGATGTTGCAAAAAGCAGGTAGAGTATTTTATTAGCTTTCATCAACCAGATTTTGTAGTATTTACGTACTTAAAACGCAATTGGTTGAGAAGGTAATAAGGTTAAAGGTAATTTAGTTCTGATTTAACATTTTAGAGGTTGAAATAAAAGAGGGTGTATCAATACCGAAAAATGATAGATTTTTCGGTATTAAAAGGCAATTCATTAAAATTTAAAAATCTGATTTAGGAGTATTTACATTTTACTCTATAATGAATTTTAAACTTTAATACGCCTTTTGATACACCCTCTGTATTAAAGCTGATTAACAGCAAATTATTTTCTAATTTGTCCAGTACCCAATACGTAGTATTTATTCGTTACCAACTGTTTGAGTCCAAGTGGACCACGGTGGTGGAGCTTGTCAGTACTGATAGCTAACTCAGCTCCAACTCCCATTTGACCACCATCAGTAAAACGTGTTGATGCGTTTTGGTAAACAGCAGCACTATCTATTTGCTCCATAAATTTAAGAGCATCATCGTTGTTTTCAGTTAAAATGATGTTCGAGTGACCACCTGAATAGCGGTTGATTGTTTCAATTGCATCATCTAATCCATCAACTGAATCAAATGCAGCTTTCATTGCGAGGAATTCTTCATACCAAACGTTTTCATCTTTGATCTCATTCTTGGTATCGAGTTTGTCGATCACTTTGCTGCTGGCGACAATTTCAACACCTGCATTTGAAAGCTCAGACTCAATTTTCCTCAGTGTTCCTTCAAAATCTGGATGATTCTTGTCAACCAGGATTTTATCAAGCGCATTACAACCTGATATTTTATCAGTTTTAGCGTTGACGATAACCGGAATTACCTTGTCCATATCAGCATCAGGTGCTACATAAGCAAAGTTGTTTCCGCGGCCGCTGATAAGAACCGCACATTTTGCGTGCTCTTTGACAAAGTTGATCAACTTTTCTCCTCCTCGCGGTACAATGAGGTCTAGTGGTTGATCAGGATTGCGCAAGAACTCCTGGGTTGTGGCGCGATCCATTTTGAGGTACTGGATCCAATCTTCTTCAAGACCATGATCTTTCAATGCCTTGTGCCAGCATTTTACGAGTTCCTCATTACTCTTGTGTGCTTCTTTACCACCTTTGAGTAGAATTTTATTGTTTGCTTTAAACGCGAGAACAGCAGCCTCAATTGTAACATCAGGTCGAGACTCGTAAATAATCATGATGGTTCCGAAAGGAGCCGTTTTATTCGTGATTTTGAGTCCGTTCTCGAGTGTATCATCGCTGATGATTTTACCAACAGGATCGTTTTGTTCTTTGACTTCACGAACGGCTCTTATCATGTCATCAACTTTTGCTGAATCAACAACAAGCCTGTCATAAAGTGCCTGATCATCACGATCAAATGCATCGAGGTCTTTTTTGTTAGCTGCAATGATGGCTTCTTTATCCTCTTTCATATAGTCCATCATCGACTGAAGTACTGCATTCTTCTTTTCTTCGCTTAAAAGCTTCATGTATTGAATTGATTTTAATTCGAAAATCTTTTTCGGTCAGATCCGATTTTCGGTTCTGACCATCACATTACTCTTCATCTTCCTGAAAGATGCGAGTTCCAACATCTTTGCCGTGTACGATATCCATAATGATATCTGGAGTTTTACCATTGGCAATAAATGTTGTGATGTCTTTGGCAGCCGTTTTCTTGGCTACATTTAGTTTAGACTCCATACCTCCTCGGCCTTCACCTTCTTTTTTATTAGAGGATTGTACGAATTGTTCAACTTTTTGATCAGTTGAAACCTGAGCGATCAATGAAGAGTCATCGTGATCAGGGTGACCATCATACAAGCCATCAGTATCGGTAAGGAGAATGAGCATATCGGCATTGATCAATTCTGCCACAAGACTTGCCAATTCGTCATTATCAGTAAACATAGACATGGATAATGAAACGGCATCATCTTCATTGGCAATTGGAACTATTCCCTGGCTCATGAGTCCTTCGTAACAGTTGATCATATTTTCGCGATGCTTGCCGGGGTCAAAATCCCGTTTTGTTGCCAGTACCTGTGCACAACGCATTCCGTAGTCGTGGAACATGCTGTAGTAATGGCGCATCATGCGCGGTTGACCAACTGCAGAATAAACCTGCCTGCGAACGGTGTCATCCTCTATATTATTGGTGTCTAAAACTTCTTTACCTGCAATTACAGATCCTGAAGAAATGAGGACAGTAATAACATCTTCCTCGTACAGCCTGGCGATTTGATCAACCAGTCTTTTGAGGATTGGACCAACGATTCGGTTATCTTTATTAACCATTACGTTAGTTCCTACTTTTACAACAACTCTTTTTTTGTATTGCTTATCAGAATCCATCACTATATGTGCGCGTTAATTAACTGTTTTCGTTTTGTTCTTTACCGAGTTCAACTGCGCGATTGAACGCGGCATATGCTGCTTCTTCAACAAGATCTTTGATATTGTTGTCCTCCATTGAATCAAGTGCTGCACGGGTAGTACCACCTTTTGATGCAACGCGATTCATCCAGGAAGCGGGACTTAGATCTGATTTGTTGAATAGTTCTACAGCTCCTTCAAATGTTTGACTTACCAGCACTTTTGAATCGTGTTCTGAGAAGCCCATTTTGCGCGCTGCATCCATCATACTCTGCATGAAATAGAATACGTATGCAGGGCCACTACCTGAAATACCTGTTGATGCATCAACATCGTTTTCCGTATCTAAACGAACTGAGCGTCCTGTTGTATCAAGTAATTTCTCAACTGTTGAAAGCTCAAGCCTGGATACTTCTTCTGATGCTGTAAAAGATGTCAATCCTTTACCAACTTGAGCAGGTAGGTTTGGCATTGCGCGTACTACTTTTTTAATACCGAGCCCATCTTTCATGCTTTGAATTGTTACGCCTGCCATGATGGAGATCGCGAGTTGATCTTTGGTCATCATTGGCTTTAATTCTTTGAACAATTCTTCAGCGTGATATGGTTTAACCGCAATAAAGATGATATCTGCAATTGGAAGGCAATCTTCCAATTTGGTGTAAACATCAAAGCGGCTTACTTTTTTGAGTTCTTCTGTTTTTTCCGGACTTGTATCCGAAATCATCAGATTAGTTTTTTGGAGAAATTCTGATTTTACGAGGGCTTTAGCGTAAGCTAAACCCATATTTCCTGCTCCAATTACAAGTACTTTCATGAATGAAAATTTTCAGCTTAAAATTAATTAATTTTTCGTTTATACAGCCGCAAGGTTTGTGCATTTTGTAGAATATTGAGAGTGTTTATCGGTTAATGGTTTGATGGCGGAGATGCTTAGTACTCTGTTAAACAGCGATTAAACTCTTTTTTCTTTAACTCAAATAAAAGAATAGTAGACTGGCTGTCATATTGTTTGATTGTGCGTCATATAGTCTGAATGCTGCAAATGCGTCATACTTTAGATCGAAGTGTTGAATAATTTCTACACAATTCTAACCTTTAATAAATGAAATGTTCACTTTAAAAGGTGAAAAGTTGTGATGATAGTTTATCATATAGTCAGTCATGAGTGATATATGTTACTGTAAGCAATATGATGATTAGGCAATTTTGCACCAAATCAAATTTTAATGGGAAATTCAAAGAATTCTAATACTGGAGTAGTTAATGCATTATTGAAGTCGATATCAAAAATGACGCGACTTGTTGTGTTGTTGATCATCGCAGTGGTAGTGCTTTTTTTAATCCTGATTTTTGACAATAAGCCGCTTTTTACGATTGACTTTGAGAGTACTGTAGTTGAAAATACGGAGACTGATATTAACGATAAAACTTCTCAGTCAGATCCACAGAAAGCTGACTTTTTTGCATCTGTCAAAAACCCGCTA
Source organism: Salibacter sp. (assembly GCF_031581065.1). Classification (NCBI taxonomy): domain Bacteria; kingdom Pseudomonadati; phylum Bacteroidota; class Flavobacteriia; order Flavobacteriales; family Salibacteraceae; genus Salibacter; species Salibacter sp. The sequence goes on along the minus strand of NZ_JAVLBN010000020.1, from coordinate 6,297 downwards.
GAACGGCTTGACAATAAAAATGATTTAGAAGCCGAATACATCAAATACGGTTATCGATTAGTAAAAGAAACATACAAACATATTGGTCCTGCAAGTGATGATCCATCAAAGGTTTATACCGGGAATAATTTAGCATGTGAAAACTGTCATCTAGATGCAGGACAAAAGAAATATTCAGCTCCGTATATTGGTGTTACAGGTAGGTTCCCTCAATATAGAGGTAGAGAGAATAAAATCGGCACTATTGAAGAACGAATAAACGGTTGCATGGAACGAAGTATGAACGGAAAAAAATTACCTATTGATAGCAAAGAAATGAGATCTTATGTAGCTTACATGAATTGGCTATCAGAAGGTGTACCTTCAGGTATGGAAATAGAGGGTAAAGGATTCACAAAAATCGATATACCTAATAGAAAAGTTGACCTCAAAAACGGTCAAAAAATATATAAAATGCGTTGTGCGAGTTGTCACCAACCTGATGGACAGGGACTGAAAGCAGGAGATGAATATACTTATCCTCCTCTCTGGGGTGATGATAGCTACAATCATGGTGCTGGAATGAATAGAGTTTTGACTGCAGCGCAGTTTATTAAAGGGAATATGCCTTTGGGCGCTACATACGAAAACCCTATCTTGTCAGATGAAGAGGCTTACGATGTTGCCGGCTATATTAATTCTCATAAAAGACCCAAAAAAGCAAATACTCAAAAAGATTATCCTGATTTGAAAAGGAAACCGGTATCTGCACCATATGGTCCGTGGGCTGATGATTTTAATGCAGAACAACATAAATACGGTCCTTTTCAGGAAATAATAAAGTTTTATAAAGAAAAATACGACATAACTAAATCGAAATAAATCCACTTTTATGCGAATATCATTATTGGCAGTTTTCACACTTTTACTTTCTCAACTATTGATTTCACAAGAAGCTTCGACTTTACGTGAGGCCTTTTTGGACAGTGAAGTGAACGGCTATTTTCGTTCTTTTTATTCCTATTCAGATAATGATGAGGGCTTAAAAGATTTCAGTGCACTGGGAGTAGGAGGTAAGCTGGGTTTTGAGACAAAACGATACAAAAACTTTAGTGTTGGAGCCTACTACTACAGCACTTTCAACACGAATATTACTGACCTCACTAAACCAGATCCTGCTACGGGTAAACTAAGTAGATATGAGCTTGGGTTATTCGATATACATAATCCCTCTGAACGAGAAGTTAGTTATTTGGGTGAACTGTTTATCTCTTATAAAAACAAAGGGCATTTTTTTAAAATTGGAAGGCAATCAATAAGATCACCGCTTCTTAATATACAAGATGGAAGAATGATTCCTACATTACATCAAGGAATAACTTACAAAAACACTTCTTTTGATCATCACAAGTTTTCTTCTGGTATAATCAATGCAGTTGCAGCCAGATCATCAAATGGTTATAAAGCCGTTAACGAGTGTTTTGGTGTTTATTCACAAGGACTAAAACCATCAGGCGGGGTATCTGATTATCGCAATCACACACAATCTAATTATTTAGCCTTTTTCAATTGGAGCGGTCTTTATCAAAATATGAAAATTCACTTTTGGGACTATTATATCGATAATGTAAGTAATACAGCTATGCTTACTTCATTATTTGAGCTTGGTTCTGATAGTTCCACTTACAAACCATATATAGGTGCACAGTTTATTCGCCAGGACAGAATCAATTATGGAGGTAATAAAGATCCCGATAAACGGTATTTTGATCAGGACGAGAGTATTACTTACGGTGCTAAAATTGGTTTAAAACGAGGTGACTATTCACTAACACTCAATGCCAATCACATCACTGATCAGGGAAGGTTTTTGTTCCCTCGCTCTTGGGGAATTGAAACAGGTTTATTCACCTTTCAAAGGCGCGAACGTACTGAGGGAATGCGCGATGCTTCAAATATCATGATTCAACTGGCAGGTATGCATCAATTCAAGTGGGGAGGAAAAGTTAATTTTGACGCAGCATATGGAAGATACTATCGGTCAGAACCTAATGACCCTCTACGAAATAAGTACGGTTTTCCCTCACACGATCAAATGACTTTCAATATTGGTTATCATTTTTCCGGTTATCTTGACGGACTCAATTTACAGTTATTTGTTTTGCACAAACCCAATAGAGGAAATACTTACGATAATCCGAACTTCATCCTCCACAAAGTTGACATGACTGTTTACAATGCGGTTGTAAACTATGTCTTTTAATTTTTATTGAGTTCCCTTTCCTCGTTATTTTTGAGGATAAAATGGAACATCTTGAAAATCTATAAAGAGTTTAAGGAGTTTGCCATTAAAGGCAATATGTTTGATATGGCGGTTGGTATCATAATCGGAACCGCTTTTAGTAAGGTTGTTTCATCCCTGGTTCAGGATATCATTATGCCGCCAATTGGTGTATTGTTGGGGAAAGTAAACTTTGAAAACCTCGTAATAATCCTGCAACCTCAAAAACTGAATGCATCGGGTAAAATGATTCAGGAGCAGGTTGTACTGCAATATGGTTCATTCATTCAATTAACAATTGATTTTCTTGTCATTGCATTTGCGATGTTTGTAGTGATCAAGGTTTTTAACAGAATTCGTAAGAAAGCTGAAAACGAGAAGGATAAAAGTGAAGCAACCCCAAAAAATGTGGAGTTGCTTTCTGAGATTAGAGATTTATTAAAAGAGAGTAAATCAGATTAAGTCAAACAAATTAGGAAAATGAAGAGAGGTGAACTTCATGCTCACCTCCTCTTTGTCAGATTTTGGGTTTGTTGAGTCAGCATCCTGTAAATCAGGAGAAGAAGATTCAACTTTTTTCTCTTTCTCAAAATCCCTGCTCCAAAGTCCTTTATCGGTCATCGTCCAGTAATGGCCAATCATTTTATCGTCATAAGTATTCGATACATTGGGGATATCGTCCAGTAAACTCCTCAATCCATTTTCAAAATAGATTGTTTTCCCTTTAGGTATATAAAGCTCAATATCAACCTGTTGTTTTCTCCATTGATCATCTCTCGGGAACCTGAGCATTTCGCTGAGAAACAACCCGCTACCATTTTGATAATATTCATAATTGATTTCACCGGCTCTTTTTTGCGCCTCCTCAATTGTACCTCCGTTTGACGCTTTTATGAATTCCACTCTAAAAACAGAATCACTAGATCTGTGAACGTGCAGGTCGATATCACCCAAATAAACATGATGATCATCCAGATTAAAAGGATAATTTGAACTTATAGATCCGGTGTTTATATTCACCTTTGATTTTAATTGGTTATCGGTCAGAGCCAAAATCAACGTATCACCAACATTCTGGCTAATGGTGAAGTCCTCTGTGACTTCTGCATGACTTCTGAAATCACCGCCTGTTGATAGCCCTGCATAAATTGTGAGCAACATTCCCAGAATAAAAGCTCCCAGAGATCCCCATGCAACTTCTTTCTTGATCGATCTCTTGGTGAGTAGAATCCAACCTACCATCGTGAGAACCAGGATTGGTATTCCGGCCACTAAAATAGTTCCCGTTATAGCCGAAAAGTAATCAAATCCATTGCTGAATAAGAGAGAGCGCAACTCACTGCCGGCAATTGTAGAAAATTCATCAGCATCGCCAAACATGATGGGGCTGAAGTTGGCTCCCAGTATTCCCATAATAAACGCAAACAACCCAACTGAACCACCAATTAGTAATAATACTCCCAACACCTTACCTAAAGCATTGAAGAACAACTTGAGGATTCGGATTAAAAACTGGCCGAGGTTTTCGAAAAATTGCCCAACTTTTCCTCCAAAATCCTTTTCTGATGCACTATCGCGAAAAGAGTTGAACTTCTCATTAACGTTTTGAAAACCTTCTTCAACCTCTTTCCCGATTGTATTAAAATTTACGGGTTCCCCCTTCATCTCTAGTTTTTCAGCAGATGTGCGCGCTTTTGGAATGATAATCCACAATAAAATGTAAAGCAACAGCCCAAAACCGTAAATGACAAAAGCTAAACCAAGAATCAGTCTTAACCAAATTGGGCTAATACCAAAGTAGTGACTGATACCTGCACAAACTCCGCCAATGACTCTACTATCAGGGTCGCGGAATAGTCGTTTTTTTGTTTTGCGCGTCTGGCTCTGACCGTGTAATTCTTCCTGGGCTTGTTCTTCGGGATCAATGAAATCTTCTGGCTGACCCATTGTCGCGATGACTTCATCGATGTCATTATTCGTTACAACTTCACGCGTTTTGCCCAGTTTATCCTGCAACATTTCAGCTATGCGCGACTCGATGTCGGTCATGATTTCATCTCTTCCGTCAGAAGCGCTGAAATAGCCTTTTATCTTGTTGAGGTAGCGATTCAGCGTTTGGTAGGCATCCTCATCTATGCTAAAAACGATGCCGCCTAAATTGATTGAGAGTGTTTTTTTCATAGTTTGTTATTTTTTTGACGATGCACTTGAAACGGCTGCATCTAACTCTTTCCAGGTATTTTGTAGTTCTGATAAAAATTTCTCACCAAGCGCGGTGAGTTTGTAATATTTGCGTGGCGGACCACTCTTTGATTCTTCCCAGCGATAACTCAATACGCCTGCATTCTTGAGGCGTGTGAGCAGCGGGTAAAGAGTTCCCTCCACTACTATTAGTTTTGATTTTTTTAGCTCGTCAATAATCTCAGAAGGGTAGAGCTCGTTGTGTTTCAGTAGAGATAGAATACACAACTCGAGCACACCTTTCCGCATTTGAGCTTTTGTATTTTCAATTTTCATGGGCTTATTCTTCTTTTTCAATCGTGAGATCACCATTGATGATCATCACAATTCCACTTCCGTCATCATCCAATCCGATTATGGCAATTTGTGTAATATTTTTTCTTTTCCTGTCAGTGAGTATGTAAGGGTCGTCATCTTCATGCTCAGCTTTTTCGCGAATGAGGTTAAACTCTTTTTCAACAGCTTTGATTTTTTTCTCAGGATTGAATTTTTCTTCAAAATCACCATCACCTATAATGGTCAGATCCACAGACTTGATATCGCCTTTTAAGCGTTCCATTTCATCGCGGATTTCCGTTTCTACGTCAATTTCATTGAGCTCATCACTCTCGTAGCTGAAAGAGAGTTTAGTTCCGTATTCGCCCAGTACTTTGACGATATCGGTAGTGCTGATTTGCGCAACAGTTGCCAGGCTGCTAAGTAGTGCCACTATTGATAAGAGAAGTGTTTTCATCGTGTTTTCAGTTTTATTTCGCAGCAAACTTATAATTAAAATAGTACTTTGCAAAACATAGTACTAAAATTATGAAAGTACTATTTGTTTAATTTATTTTAAATCAACGTGTTGGTGTATTTTGATTTGCTTAACGAATAATAATGGCTTAGTTTAGAGTAAAATAAACCCTCAATATTATGCATTACCGAATCATCGTCTTTTTCGCTTTTTTAATTAGTTCTGTCTCATCTGGTGCTCAAATTGATTCTGCAGTAAAAGAAATGCGGTGGAAAATCACTACGTTGTTGATGCAGGATAGGGATTGGTATAATGATAAAATATCTCCGTCATTTTTGAGTGGAGTTGGAGTCAAGTACAGAACAAAATACTTAACGCTAAGAGCCGGTTTCGAACATTACGGCTATCACGAAAATGATAACGAGACTCGGTTCAAAATTGGTGTAGAAAAAGGAATTCTCATTTTAAATAGGATAAGACCTTATCTTGCTGCAGAAGCTTATGGGGTCTACAAGCATTCTGATATACTTGATCTTAACTATAGAGCTGATAGTTACAGATATGAAGAGACAGAAATAGGGGTTGGCGGGATGTATTCGTTGGGAATTGAGGGCATTATTTCAAAGTACATTTCACTTTCAGTAGAAACAAGGCTTTTGCATCAGTCAGTAAAAAGAGAGTATAAAAACACGAATTTAACAAGTGGATATGTTAGTGAAAGATCAGGTTATAAAAACAATAGATTAGTTGAATCACTAGGAATGGTTTGCCTGGAGATTCGGTTGCCATAATATACAAACAAGGCTATTTGTTGATCCTCCATTTTATTATTCAAATGGGTGATTTTTAGTGAAAGTTGTATCCTCGGTAGTTACTGTTATGTCAATGCTTCCATCTCCATAGCCATTGAGCATGCACTCGGCATTGCAGTCGTTTTCTTGTGATTCAAATGTGTTTTCCCAGTTGCCGGATTTTATATGTCGCCACCCATATGCATTATTTGTGCTCCAAAAGAAACCTGTTTTCTTATCGGTATTATTGGAATTTACAACAACAGTCATAT
>NZ_JAVLBN010000001.1:0-142973 GCF_031581065.1 Salibacter sp. | reverse complement strand
CTATGTAAATAATCTTGCATGGGGACAACCATTTAACTGGCCATCAAGAGACTTGATGAAAAAAAATATTCCAAGAACAACTGTAACATCACAGGTTGCTGAAGCCTTTCTTGATTTATATGAGTTATTTGGAGATGATAAACATCTGGAAGTGGCGAATAGCTCTTGTTTATTCTTCATTGAAGATTTAAATTACGCTAAAGATACTGAAGGGGACTTTTGCTTAAGTTACACCACAGAAGATGATTATAAAGTTCATAATGCTAGTATGATGGCAGCATCAGTAATGTGTAGAGTTTATGGTCATACTAATAAACAAGAATACCTAGAGTTTGCTAAAAGACTTATTAACTTCACCATGAAACATCAAAATTTAGATGGTTCATGGTATTATAGTAATGAAGAAGTAAATCCAAGTAAAACCATTGATAACTATCATACGGGCTTTGTATTAGAGTCTCTTAGTAAAATTCCTGTTTCTTTTTTTAAAAACCAAGAGCAAGAAATACGAAGTACACTTAAAAAAGGTGCAGATTTTTATGTGGAGAATTTATTTACAAGGGAAGGCATCCCGAAATATAGACATAACAAATTATACCCTATAGATATTCAGTCTTGTATGCAGAGTATCATCACTCTACACTACCTAAGAAGTCATGAAATTGACTATGAGGACTTAATGAGGAAGGTAGTTGAATTTTCTATGAAACATTTCTATGATGAACAAGGTAGGTTTTATTATAGAGAATATAAAAATAAATTGGATAAAAGTAGCTATTTAAGATGGGGAGATTCATGGGCTATTTTTGCTTTATCTTTATTATACAAATCTTCAATTCCGCATATCTCATAAAACAGCATAGTTATTCACTGAGAAAATTGTTGTTTAATAAATTCTCTCTTATAAGGTCGCAATATTAAATTTTTATTGATCTATTTTTGTAGACAAACAATACCGGTTCGATTTCATGACATTTCCTCTCCACTCTATTATAATGGTTGCATATATTATTCTCTTATTTATAAAAGAAGAAACATCTGTATAATTTGTCCTCAGATAATATTTTGTCTAATTTGAATTACTTTGTCCTTCTTTTAGCGCAGCGAAAATAAATCGCTCTTCCTCAACATTTACTTTATAGCCTCGATTTACTAATAAGCTCGTGATTTCATCTACTGCATCAACCCCTGGTTGATCATATCTTGCAGCAATAGCTAAATTATTCGGATAAAAAGAGTTAAGGCCTTTCAAGGCATTAATTTCAACACCATTCAATTGAATGACCATCATATTACATGCATTCGTATGAGTTTCTTGCATGATGTTCTCCAATGTGTCCACTGGTAAGGATATATCTTCATTTCCTTTTTCCATCACGATACTACCTGATTGATGATCTGTTGTTTTTCTTTTAAAAGTCAATGTCGTCTGCTCTTTCCATACACCTTTAGGCACTATTGTACATCGATTCTCAAACTTATTGTAAGTAATATTCTTTTTCAGGAACTTTAAGTTATCTTTCAATGGTTCAATGGCAATCATTTTTCCATTTTCACCCACAGTTTTACACATTTTTAATGCATAAAACCCTTGAAAAGCACCCATTTCGGCAACTGTATCACCAGCTTTCACTTTGTAGAAATCATGTTTTCTTGGTCCTCCGTATTTTAATCCACCTTCTACATAGCGAATAACAATATCCTGAGCAGTTCTAAAACACTCAAATGGCAGTCTATTTCGAACATATCGTGGAAGTAACTTATAGTATTTTTTATCCTTATCAAAGGATTTCTCACCGTGAAACCTCAAGCCATCATACTCAACATAAGAAAATCCTTCATCATCTATTCCAGCTGAAGAAAAGTTAAGGTTACTAACTTTCTTAGCCATCCCCAGTCTGGTTTTAATATGCCTTAATGATTTAATCATTTATTTTATTTATTATTCAAATAATCATCAAATAAATATGATATATACCTGTGGGTATATATTATTAGAATTCAGTCCAAAATATTCTTGAATTATATTAGGGTACCTATTGGCAGCAATTAAAAAAGGATAATAAATATTCTTTACCACTTTACTTTTATCTTCGTTTTGATTTAAACGAAGATAAAGTTTAGAGAAAAGAACATCACTAACATCTTTTCCTTTGGAGTTTTTCTTTTTCCAATAGTAAATGATCTGTTCAAAAACTTCTCCTGTATTCATTTTTTTACTATTGAATATGAGGTGATATTCGGCTAGCAACCAACTGATGGCCCTTAGCGTTATAATGAACTCCATCAGGGAAATGCTCTTCGGATATTAAATCAGAAAAATCCACAAATGACATTTTGTATTCTTGAGCCAGTTTTTGCAAAAAATCATTGTACTTTTTATATTTTTTAAGCGTTTTAGGTAATTGCTTTTCGATTCTCTGATTCCCCGGATTAATTCCTAATATAATTACTTTAGCAGAAGTATCTGTTAATAAAAAGTCTAATAACTTTCTATACTGTCTTTTGAACTTTCTGAAGGGAGTCCAGGATCTTTTAAGTCGTAAGTTAACAAGCGGTTTTCGCAAAAAACGTTTGATTAGTACCCGATAGAAAAAGATAAATAAAGGCTGTATATATTTACCATTTCTTAAAAATATTTTATCGGCATACCAAACTGGGATTTCTCTACTCGGTGCATCAACAGCTCCCATGTTGATGATAATATAATCTGAGTGAACTCTTGCGATTTGATCTTTCATTCTCAATAAATCAGCAGTTAATGCCCTAGACAAACCAAGATTATTAATCTCCCAATCCTGTTCTGTTTTTTGATTCAATTTAATTTCCAGAAGATGACCATAGTTTTTATTCTCTTCGCGATTTTTTGATGGCGGTCTAACTCTCAAAGCAACAGAACAACCAATAATCGTAATTCGCTTCTTTATCATAAACAATTAGTCTTGCTTCTTTACTGCATACTCCGTTCCAGCATGTACTAAATTAGTAGAAACGCCCTAGCATAAGCAGTATAAATAGCCTCATAATAAGATTCTAATTCATTCTTAAACTCAATCTCGTATTCACATTTGCTGGAATTTCAAATCCTCTCAGCGCATATTAGCTTATACAATAGAAACTTCTTAGCCATTAATATAAGCCTTCCTCCCTAAAATATGGATTATTTTTTTTAAAAAATAGCAAATTATCACAACTATCAGGAAATTTAAAAAGCTCCTTATATTGTTCAACCATACAGCCAATATTAAATTAGCTTTTCGGGAGAAACAAAAATAATAACAAGCCGGTTATTCGACAAATTATTGTCTTAATTCCTTCTCGTTATTTTGCAAAAAAAGTGAATTTGCAAGTCCATTTACTTAGATATTAACTTTCTATCGACTAGTTCGTTTAATTGAGGAGATATTTTCAAAAAGTAGACTGCTACTAAGTAAATTAAGCTAGAAATTGAACCAATTACGATTAATGATACCCAATCATTTATAATTTTAATATTTTCTATAACTGGGCCTAAAATAAGGACTAAGATTGTGATTAAATACAAGTAACCAGACTTCTTATTAAATGGTTGAATTTTTAATTTTTTGTAGATGAAAATACTTTTTATTACATTAAAAATAAGTATTGAAATGGTAGTTGCTATACCAGCCCCCAGTATTCCATATTTACTGATTAAAACATAATTAAGAGATAAATTCATAATTGCCATTAGCAATAAAAAAAGCAAGTTAATTCTGTACCATTTAGAGTGTACAATAATTAGGTTGTTTATACTTGTAGAAAGATCAAATATTTTTGAAATACCAATAAAGATTATTAGATTGATAAAAGGGATCAATTCTTCCCCATTAGTCATTATTGATGTTATATTTCTTATATTGAACCAAATGAGCATAAATATTAAAACCCCTACTGTCAAAAGGTTTTGAGTGCTTTTTTTATAGAGTTCGTCTATCTTTTGAATTTTGTTGCTATTAAAATAGCTTGAGATTTGAGGACTAGATATTTCATTAATGGCAGTCATTGGTATTATCATCATGTTACATAGGAATAAAAAGGTACTATAATACCCGACATTTTGTTTTTCTAACATATTCCCTATCATGAATGTATCAATCTTATATGCAAGTATTACACCTAAATAGTTTAGCCCTCCAAAGTACCAATATCTAAACATCTCTTTTTTGATGCTTTTGTCGAGGCTAGATTTATTGAATCCACTTAAATCTAGAAACTTTAATTTCTTTAAGTAAATGAATAAGATTAATACTGACAGTAGGTTAAAGATTATAAGTATAGATTTAGCCCTTTCTTGATCGACTATGTTATAATAGCTTAATAATACGATTACTATTATTGTTACTTTAAGACCATTGTTCTTTATAATATTTGGGATTGTAATTCTTTTAGCATTTGCACTATGAAGGCGAAGGATATTATTCACAATCATTAAGATTGTTAAACAGTAGATGAAAATTGAGTTGTTGTTGATAATTTCATTTATCTCGCTCTTATTTATGAAGCTATATACAATACTAGCTATAATAATTATTATCGTAGTAGCAGTTATCGTTATACCCGTTACAATAAAAACAAATCCCAGAAATCCCTTTATGTTATTCGATTTGAAATATGGGTAGAATCTATTTATAATTGAAGTGCTTCCTTGTCTTAAAATTGGTGTTAAAAGTACTGCTGTTGCAATCCAATACTGGATTGTTCCGTATAATTCCCAGTTAAGTGGATAGATGAATAGGGTACTGATAGCTCCCAAAAAGACACCAAAGAAATTGACCAGGCTACCTTTTATAGTTTGTCTTTGAATAACCCCCATCTCAACTTATTTGATTTTTTATCTCGACTAACTTCCCTTTTCCCTTTGAAAATATAATATTCCAATATGTTTTGGGTATCGGGCTGAAGCGTTCAAAAAATTTGGCTATAGATGATTTGTTACTCCCATAAAAACAGAACTCTTTTTGTTCTTTTATAGCTTCCCTTATTCCAAAATCTATAAGTTGAATTTGATCTCCCGCTATAGATAACTCTTTATCTATTCCTGAAGCTAAAAAATATAGCTTTTGATGATCTTTGAGAAAAAGAGCTGTAGCAACAATGTCTTTCTTTTCATTCTCAATTCCCTTGATCAAAAAATTCTGTTCAATCCCTATCTTGTTAAGAGCATTTTTTAATCGTTCTTTTTCATAGGGTAGATTGGCTCCCTGATTTTTAAATGAAGCTTCATTTAAGGAGGTAAATGTTTCAAAGTCTACATCAACTATTTTATGATGTTCTGTACTCTTTTTGAAAAGTGTTTTGTGTGACTTGTGGTATTGTTGAGGTTCGTGAGCATTCAAAGAGAACATGTTGATCGGCTTAACATCAAAACCATTCCATTTGAAGGGCAGCCAATATTCTTCATCGACACAAAAATTCACATAGTGAAAGTTTTTAAGCTGAAAGCTTATGTTCTCAATGATTTTCCTCTTTTTTGAGAATAACTTAGAGTTTGTGAGGTTGTGTGGTAAGTCGTAAACAAGTCCGTTTAATGTGGTCATTTGAGGAGAAATGGCCATTTTAATGCCATATTTAGACTTTACCTCTAATGGCAAATAAGCAATATACTTGCCGGCTTCTTTATAACCAAAAACATCCCAGTTTCCATTTGTCATTGCTTTAACCCAGGTGGGCTTGCAATAAAATGGGACTTCGTTATTCTCACAAAACTCGAGATACGCTTGTTTTGCCTTTTCTGACACTTAAAATGTTTGACTTATTCCAATGATGTAACGCATTTCAATATATTCCTCTTCAGATGGTGGCCTGTTGAGGAATAACGGCAAATCTACTCGAATATTTAGTGGCGACAAATCATTGTACTTTCCCCACTTCACTTTAATAGCTGCTCCAATTCCGGCATCAGCTCTAAAGTCACCCCATTTAAGATCATTTTCAGGTGAGTTGACATTCAGGATTCCGGCATCTCCAAAAAGATAACTCTCAAAATTCAAGAAGTCATTTAAATCAAAAGGGTTGAGACTTGATAATTGCGTAAAAGGTATTTCTGCATTGAAAGCAGCTCCACTTGTTCCGCGATAATTACTGACAACTTCCTCGTTTTCAAATTGATAAGGAGCCAGGTAACCGCTATAACCACGTAAATTCAAACCTCCGCTATGGTGAAATGTATTTGTTGAATTTCCTAACTCAGCTAATTCAGCTGGAACAATACCTGCGGCTCGGGTAAAAGGGTTGTCAACCATTTCGAGCGGATTTGCTCCTGAGAGGTAAAGACTCGATTCCGGAGCCCAGTCTTCGCCAAAACCCATTTGACCAAAAATTCTGGTTCTGACCGGTAGTTTTCCTAAACGATGCTCGTGCTTACTTTCAAATTGCATGTAGGAGTACGAGTAATCAGAGAGTAAGGCACTTGTAGCCACTTCAAGCCTGATGTTTCCATATCCTTTGTTGTATTGATAATTGTGGTCAAGCCCAAAGTGAATATTACTGTTTACGCGATCAACTCCCCAGCCGTAAGGCATGAGCATGTACTGTAATGCGATCTCATCCGGAATGTAATTGAGTTTATAAAAACCGAAAAATGAAGTTTTTCCATTTGAGCTGTTGAATCGCATTCCGCCTTTAGCTAACTTGAGTCCTGACATTGAGCGCAACTCAGCAAACATTTCAGATCCTCGCCACAATCCCGGAGTAGCGGTGTTATACAAAAACTGAATATCCAGTTTGTCAAAATCATTCGTGTTTTCATCAGCAACATCGTACTGACCCAAACCTGTATTGTATAAAAAGCGCAATTCAAAATTGTGGATGTTATTCATATATCCACCATTGAAAACAGCACCAATTTTAGCACCATCAAAATGATTGTACCAAAGATCAGGACGCCAGTAAAACTTGTAATCATCCTCGTTGTAAAGGTCTCTTTGAAACTTGTTTAATTCGAATGAAACCGGCTCAAATCGATGGTTGTTGAGAAAATTGACATCAGGAGTAAGCATAGCAGAGTCAACGGCATATTGACGGTCAGATCCAGCCGGCATTCCCACCTCATAGCTCGCCTGGTTGACATCGGTTAGCTTTCCCTGGCTCTGATCGTGATGAGAAATAGAAAAGCCCCCGGTATTGGTAACCGTGTAATAAACCGAATCGTTTTTATAGCGTTCATTTGAAAGCTTGTAATCGAGTGGCTCTGACTGATAGAGGAAAAAAGCCAGCGATTTGTAATCTGGGCAGCTTGCAATAATATGATTGGTGAAAGAATCAATCGTTTTTCGGTTCACGCTATTGTAAGTTTCCCAGCATCTCTTTGGAATCTGGCTCTTGGCGTAAAGTAGTTTCTTGAGTAGGTAATAGCTTTTAAAAGCTTCACGGTGGTTTTTGTAAAAACTCTCGGTGAAATGTTGGTTCAACGAATCGAGATTGAGATTAGGATCATTCGCTTCATCCCAAAAATGCGAAAAGTCAATCTCTTTAAAATCAGTATAGTGCTGCTTTTGAGGAAATGCTGAAAGAGTGACAATAATGGTCAGAACCGTAATTAAAATCGTTCTCATGTTCATAATTACATCGCTTTTAAGCTGAGGTCAAGGCCGGTTGCTGAGTGGGTTAGTGCTCCAACTGATATGAAATCGACACCACATTTTGCGTATTCGCCAACAGTGTTGAGATTAATTCCTCCGCTCGACTCAGTTTCATATCTTGAACCGATTAATTTCACCGCTTTTTTCGTGTCTTCATAATTGAAGTTGTCGAGCATAATACGATCTCCAATTCCCACACTTAGGATTTCTTCAACTTCATTTAAGTTACGCGCTTCAATTTCAATGCGTAAATCTTTGTTGTTCTTTGTGAGGTATTCTTGCGTTTTTTCGAGCGCTTGTTTTATTCCCCCGGCAAAATCAATGTGATTGTCTTTGATCATGATCATATCGAACAGTCCAAATCGGTGATTGTGTCCACCACCAATTTTGACTGCCATTTTTTCAAACTCTCGCAAATTTGGAGTTGTCTTGCGAGTATCCAGGATTTTAGCTTTTGTGCCCTCACATTTTTTTACATACTGATTTGTGAGCGTTGCAATCCCGCTCATCCGTTGCATCAGATTTAATGTGAGCCTCTCGGTCTGTAAAATATTTCTACTACTGCCTTCAGCTGTGAAAGCGATATCTCCTTTTTCAATTGAATCACCATCCTTTAGTTTGAACTCGAGATTGATTGACGGATCAAATTTTTCAAAGACTTTTTTAGCAATTTCAATGCCAGCTAAAACGCCATCTTCTTTTACAAGTAACTTGGCCTTTCCTTTTGCTGTTGAAGGGATACAGGCTAATGAAGTGTGGTCGCCATCACCGATATCTTCTTTAATGGCTTCATCGATAAATGTAGCAATATTCATTTTTTGGGAGTTAATCCTTATCGATCATCAATTGTTGAATGCGGAGCTTTCCGCCATCTTTTTTCATGTAGAGTGAAACTCTGAATTCTCCGTTTTTCGTGGAAAGAGTTCCAATCGAGTATTCTAACCCGGTTTTCGATTTACCTGAGTGCAGGATTTTGAAATCGGTGGGTGGGTTCTGATCAAAAAATGTTTGTAATTTTTTTTGAGCTTGAGCTTTAGGCACAATTGCATCTTCATCGAGTAGTGTGAGATCTACTTGCTTAGTGAAATACGGAGCTAGTTTACTTGCCTTCCCAGATTTGAAAGCTTGAGAAATTTCATCAGCAATTGGTGTAAAAGCAAAGATGAAGGGCAGAAATAGGATAAACAGTATTTTTGACGTTTTCATACACGACTATTTTGTTTCACTAAATTAAGCAAAACTCTATTAATTGATTGGTTAACACTCATGAGAATCAAAATTCTTGCCATAGGGAAAACCCGCTCAAATTATTTGAACGAAGGTATCGATTTGTTTTTAAAACGTTTGCAGCATTATGTCAAAGTTGATGTGAAAATCATTCCTGATGTAAAGGGGGCAAAAAATTTATCAACTGATCAACAAAAAGAGAAAGAAGGTGAACTTATTTTGAAAGAGATTTTGGCAAGTGATCGTGTTTACTTGTTAGATGAAAGAGGAAAGGAATACACATCAAAAAAGTTTGCCCGGTTTGTTGAAAAACAACAGGTAGCTGGTTACAAACAAGTCGTTTTTTTAGTTGGTGGACCTTACGGTTTTAGCCAGGGTGTTTACCAAAGGGCTGATGGGAAAATACAGTTATCATCAATGACTTTTTCACATGAAATGGTACGGTTGTTTTTTGTTGAACAACTGTACAGGGCTTACACGATTTTAAACAATGAACCTTATCATCATGAATAAAAAATCCCCTTTCGATAGCGTCAAAAGGGGATTTAATTGTTGCTAACAATTACCTTAAATATCGAGGTTTGCGTATTTAGCGTGTTTCTCGATAAACTCTCTACGAGGTGGAACTTCATCTCCCATCAACATAGAGAAAATACGGTCAGCTTCAGCGCCAGACTCTACTGTAACCTGTCTCAGCGTTCTATTTTCAGGATTCATTGTTGTATCCCATAACTGAACTTCGTTCATTTCACCGAGACCTTTGTAACGCTGTACACTTACATTAGATGTTTTACCGGTTTTCAACTGTTCAAAAAGCCTGTCACGTTCGTCATCATTCCAGGCGTAGAACGATTGTTGACCTTTCTTAATTTGATAGAGTGGCGGAGTAGCAATGTAAATATAACCAGCTTCAATCAGCTCGCGCATGTGGCGGAAGAAGAAAGTCAAAATGAGAGTTTGAATGTGAGATCCATCAACATCGGCATCACACATGATTACGATCTTGTGATAGCGCAACTTTGAAGTGTCCAAAGCTTTGCTGTCTTCCTCGGTTCCAACTCTAACACCAAGAGCTGTGTAGATATTTTTGATCTCTTCGTTTTCGAAGATCTTGTGCTGCATCGCTTTTTCAACGTTCAGTATTTTACCACGCAATGGTAAAATAGCCTGGAAATCACGATCTCTACCTTGCTTGGCTGTACCCCCTGCAGAGTCACCCTCAACGAGGTAGATCTCAGATTTTAAAGGATCTCTAGAAGCGCAATCAGCGAGTTTTCCCGGTAAGCTGTTTGAGCTCATTACGGTTTTACGCTGAACCATTTCACGCGCTTTTTTGGCAGCGTGACGAGCTTGAGCAGCTAAAATAACTTTCTCTACGATGACTTTTGCATCTTTAGGATGCTCTTCAAGGTAGTAGGAAAGCATTTCGCTAACGCCTTGCGATACAGGAGCTGAAACTTCTCTGTTACCGAGTTTTGTCTTTGTTTGACCTTCAAACTGCGGTTCTGCAACTTTGATTGAAATTACTGCAGTTAGCCCCTCACGGAAGTCATCACCAGAGATTTCAAACTTGAGTTTTGATAAAAGTCCAGATTCTTCAGCGTACTTTTTGAGTGTGTTGGTCAACCCTCTTCTAAAGCCGGTGAGGTGCGTTCCACCTTCGTGAGTACTGATGTTGTTCACATAGGAGTGAAGGTTCTCAGAATACGAATTGTTGTAAACCATCGCCACCTCGATTGGAATACCTTCTCGATCACCGTCCATGTAGATAACATCTTCAATGATAGGGTCACGTGTTTTATCGAGGAACTGGACAAATTCTTTGAGACCACCTTCAGAGAAAAATTCTTCACTACGTGGGTTACCTTCTTCATCGAGTTCACGAAGATCAGTGAGACGAATGCGAATTCCTTTGTTGAGGAAAGCGAGCTCTCGCATACGTTTCTCGAGAATTTCGTAGTTGTAACTGGTTTCCTGAAAAATATTTTCGTCAGGCTTGAACCTGATTTTTGTTCCGGTCAGATCCGTATCGCCAACTTTTCTAACATCCTCTTTTGGTTTCCCAATGTTGTATTCCTGTACCCAAAGCTCACCTTTTCTGTGTACTTCAGCACGCAAATCTGATGATAATGCGTTCACACAGGATACACCAACACCGTGCAATCCACCAGATACTTTATAAGAATCTTTGTCGAATTTACCACCGGCATGGAGAACAGTCATGACAACCTCAAGTGCAGATTTTTTCTCCTTTTCGTGGTAGTCAATTGGGATACCACGACCGTTATCTTCAACGGTTATTGAGTCGTCTTCATTGATGGTGACTGTTATTTTATCGCAATGGCCGGCTAAGGCTTCATCAATTGAATTATCTACAACTTCATATACGAGATGGTGTAATCCTTTTACACCAACATCTCCAATATACATGGCGGGGCGCTTTCTTACAGCTTCAAGACCTTCGAGGACCTGAATACTCCCCGCGGAGTAATCTTTATTTTCTTTCTTTTCTTCGCTCATTTTCTATAATTCTATTTATAGCATGAATTCACACAAAGATAACATTCTGCACGCCATACGAGTGGTTCTGACCGAACCTTTAGACCTAACTTTTCAACATGAATTTAACAGTCTCTTAATCGCCCCAAAAACTGTAGGTAAAGCCCGCCAGTACTGATATTCGCTGAACGGGATAATTCATCCAGCGATTGTATTGCATGGATGCGAGATTGTAACCTTTGAGAAACGCACTAATTTTCTTGTTGTACCGGTATTCAATACCTAGGTTTATATCTACGTAAGTGGGCAGTTTTTGTGCATAAATTCCATTGGCTACCTGTTCATCAGAGTTAGATTCGTAGAGTGTTTGTGCATAGCGATCTGTTACAGCGAAAATATCTGCTGTTGCAATTATTTTATCGCGCATATTGTAACGGCCACTCAATGTAGCTTTAAATTTAGGCATGTGCCATGCTTTTGGCAAATTGTTTGGGTCGTAACTGTAGTAATCAATTCTCGCTGTTGCATTGATCTTTTCTGCGTGGAAGTAAGAAACTTCAGCAGTTAATTGCGTTACATTCATTGTATCGTAAACCACGTTGAATGTTCCATTATCGCGGTAGATTTCATCAACTGATGTTGGGGTAAACATATTTTGCACACCAAAAAACGGGTTGTTGGCAATTTGTTTGCGAGCTGCTTTTAAGTTGAAGGAAAGCTCTGATGTAAATGCACCGCGTACACCACCGTAAAAGTTATAGCGAGTATTCTTGTTTTCAACTGTTGATCGAGTTGCTACAAATCTGTTTTCCTGGCGTAGTGAATTGAGGTTTACGCGTTCTAAACCACCATCAATACCGGCATAAGGAATAATGTAATCTTCGTAAATGTTGTAATTCACAAAAACATCAGGGTAGAAACGGAAATCTGTCTCATTTTCATTTTCGATGAAGGCGCTTATCCCAAACTTTGCCCGCCATTTTTTTCCTTTTACTTCAATTTTAGGGTTGACTTCAACAAAGAGGTTGGGATCATTGTATGCAGAATCATAGATCGTTTGATCATTGTAATCAGTATTGATATCAATTACTCCAAGTTCAGATCCAAAATAGCGACTGAATGTTGAGTTGAGTTTTACGTGGTGTTCCTGGACAGCATCATCAAGGCTGGTGAAAAGGTAGTCGTACTCTGCATCAAAGCGGTAGTTTACCATTTGTGAGTCTGCATGGAAGCTGGCAAAACTCGCTGTTGCGTTTAAGTTGTTGTAAATCCTTTTGATCTCATCTTTTCCGATATCATCATAATCATAAATAACACTATCGGAGAAAAATTCAGGATAACCGTAGTTGTGATGAACATCGCGACTGTAATTTACATCTCCTTTTAATTGGTGCGATTTAAAAAAGCGAGTTCCGTAAACTGATGCGCTGTTATTGCTGTATCCGCTAAATGGGACATCTTCAATTTCGCCCTGGCTCGATAAATGATCGAGTGCTACTCCCCAACGACCATTTCGCGAACGAGTGTTGTTCAATCTCACTTTTCCGTATGTAGTGAGGTAATTCCCCATGCCCAATTCTGCATAGCCGCGGTAAAGCCTGTTTAGTGGCTCTCCTTTTATGCGCGCTGCTTTTATGGTATCAGGCAGGTATGATGTTTGAAAGTTTGTTGGAATAAACTTGTAATCAAACTCCATTTTCTCGGGTTTTACATCGAGTCGTTTGGGTGAGTCTGTGATTTTAATGGCGTTTGAAATTGTGGGTTCAAACTCCTTCACTATAATGACATTCTCTGTTGATAAGGTGTCGCCATTTCCTCGCTGGATCTGACCAAAACCATTGATGCCAAACGTCAATAAAAGCGCGAATATGATTGTTGCTCTTGTTCTCATGATTATTCGTTTTCCCATTCTTCGGTTTTCATTTCTTCCTCAGGCATGAGTTTTTCGTAATTCACCGAGTCGATGGATAAATCGATTTCTGTTTCTTCCTGTTCCTCAGGTTGAGGATTTTCAGCTTCGATGATTTTATCGAGTTTATTCTGTGCTTCGGTCAGAACCGCCTCGTCACCATCGTAGTTTTCTAAAACACTCTCAAGAGTGGCTTTGGCCTGGAATGAGTCATCCTGTGCGAGGTAGATATCTGCCAAAAGAATTAGTCCTTTAGCCAGCCAATAGTCGTAAGTTGGAGTGTGGTTAATGAGTTTAAATACTGCTTTCTTTGCAGTATCGAGTTGTGACGAGTCTGCTTTGTTTTGTTCGTAAAGCAAGCTCGCAATTCTGTATTTTGATTCTGCCGCTTTTTGATTTTGAGTGGTATCGGTAACAGAAGTGTAGTATTCCATCGCTTTATCTTTTTGCCCTGATGCTTCAAGACTTTTTGCAATGGTGAATAGCGATTCAACAAATAGGGGTTCTTTTATTTTTTGCATGTCTTTCACCTGGCGGGCATACTGGATAGCATCGCTATATTTTTCGAGTTCAAAGGAAGTTCTCATCAACCCGATAATGGCTTGCTGTTTGTTTTCCTCGTATTGCGCAATACGTTGCAGTTTCTCGTAATAGCGGTGAGCTTTGATGTAGTTCTCGTTTTGGTAATTGAGATAAGCGGCTTTGCTGATTGCCGGTTCTGAAAATTTGTTGATTGGCTCGTCAGCAACAAGCTGGTAGTATTCCATTGATTCTGGCAAGTTGTTCTTTTTATAAAGGCACTCTGCGATGTAGAAATTGGCGTTTTTCTCAAAAATCGGTTGGTCGAATTTTTCGAGGTAAGCTTTGAAGTCTTCAACGGCCTGACCACAATTTGAAGCCATGTACTGAAGCTCTGCACTTTCATAATTGAGCGAGTCTAGAGCGCCATCGCTAACATTCATGAAATCGAGTCCGGTGATGTAATCCTCGTATTCCTGAACGCGACCGGTTTCTTTGTAAATATTTTTGATGGCTCGCATCGCTTCTTTGGAATCAGAATAGCTCGGGTTTTCATCAACCACTTTTTTGAAGATGGAAAGTGCTTTCTCGTTTTGGCTCTGATTGTAATAAATGAGACCTATACTAACCTGGGCACGTTTTTTATACGGACTGTAGGGGTAGTTTTCTACAATGTTTTCAAATGTTTGAAGGGCTTTATCTGTGTTTTGATTATTGAGATAACTGCGTCCCAGTTCATAGGATGCCGCAGCAAAATAATCAGAGTTTGGGTATTCATCTACTAGCTTTGTGAGGAGTCTTATTTTCTCGTCAGGGTTTTTGAGTACTCCGTTTGCCTGAGCGTATTGATAAAGGACATAATCTGTATCGCGTAATTTGAGGTTGAGCGCTTTTTGATAATACTCGAGCGAGAGCAGGTATTGTTTTGTTACGAAATAAGCGTCACCAGTCCTAATGTAAGCATCGTTGAGTTTAAGGCTGTCAATTTCTTTTTTGTTGATGTATTTCCTAAACCAGTTGGCAGCTTCAGTGTATTTTTCTTGCTGGAAATAGGCGTATCCAATATTGTAATGAGCCGGTTTGAATTCATCGAGCAGAATTGCACGAGGCTCAAATAAAAATGCTTTGTAGGATTCTATACTACTGTTGTAACGATTGAGCCTGTAAAGTGCTTCAGCTTTCCAATAGTGCGATTTGGTTGAGATTTCTTTGTCGCCTTTTGTTTCTGTTATTTTTTCGAAAGTCTCGGAAGCTTCGTTGTACTGGCCATTTTGGAATTCTTCTGTCGCCAGGTTGTAAAGTAGTTTTTGGTAAACTTTCTCCAGCCTTGGATCAAGGTCTTTGGTGTTTTCGAGTGAAGCGATTGCCGATCTATAGTTTTTAGAGTTGAGGTAGATATTAACTAAATAATTGTAAGCCTCTTCTTTCCTAATTGCATCAGGGTATTTTTCAAGGTATTGGATGAAAGCATCAATAGCTTTGCTGTATGGATCGTAATCTAACTCATACGATAACTGTGCGAATGAAAACAATGCGTCTTCAGCAACTTCCTCGTTGTACTTCATTTGTGAAGCATCGTAAAAACTACTACGAGCTGCTTTTTTGTTGCCCTGTTTTAACTGGCACTCGGCAAGTAAATAATTCGCTTGTTGAGCGAGTGAGTCTTTTTCATAAGTAACCCGTTGCAAGTACTTGATGGAATTTTCGCAATCTGTTGTTTTGTGGTAGGCAAAACCGAGTTGAAAATAATCCTGTCTTTCGGCAGCGCGGCTTATTTTGATGTATTCTTCAAGGTAAGGAATAGCGTTGTTGTAATCTTCCTGGGCAAAATAAGCTTCACCAATGAGTTTGGAGATTTCATCCTGTCTTTTTGTTCCGGGGTTTTCTAAAAATGGCTTTCCGTAACTGATGAGTGAATCATACTCTTCCTGCAAGTAGTAAAGTTGTGTGATGTAGTAAGGAACGATTCGCTCAAACTTTTCGTCTTTCTCAATTTTTTTGAAACGCGTTAGTGCTGTTTGGTACTTGCCTTGCTCATAAGCGATCTGACCGTAATAATAGTTAGCCGGAGCATAGTACAGGTTAGGTACATCAATTATTTCGTAAAAGTTTTGCTTCGATTTAGTGAGAGAATCAAGTTGGTAGAGAGCGTATCCTTTTCTGAAATAAAACTCGTGACTCTCTTTATTGGTCAGATCCAGGAAATCCAGCTTATCGTACCAGTAAAGCACATCCTCCCAGTCTTTTTTGCGGTAGTAGTATTTTCCAAGTTGGAAGTAAGCATTTTTAACCCTCGGGCTCTCAGGGTAATCCTGAACAAACTTTTTGAGAAGGTAAGCAGCGTTCCTGTTGAAAAGATTGAGAGAGCTCAATGCTTTGTAATAAGCCGAGTTTGAATAAACTTCAGATGTAGGGTCTTCAACCTCTTCCTGAGCTTTTTCAAACGACTTGATAGCTGCACTGTACTTTTCTTTTTCATACAGATTCAGTCCCTCGTTGTAATCTTTGATATCACTAACGCGAACTTCAGTTTGTTGTGCAAAACCGATCAAACAAACCGTATTTATAAGGAGTAGTAAAACTGCTTTTCTCATAACTTAATGGACAGTATTATTGCCAATCTATTGAGGTGTAAAATTACAGTTGTAAGCCCAGAGTATAGTTGCGGCTTATTTTAGTTTTCAACCTAAAACTGTTGAACGCAAAAGACACAGGTTATCGTATTCATGTGTCCATTAATGCTAAATTTGTGCAAAACCTGAAAGATGAGCGAAAACACGGTAATTGAAATTAATAATGGTAAAATAAATCAGGGAAAGACTACTGTCCTTGAGGAGGTTAATGTTCAGGTAAATAAAGGTCAGTTTATTTACCTGGTTGGTAAAACCGGATCCGGTAAAAGTAGTTTGCTCAAAACACTTTACGGTGAATTACCCTTGAAAGAAGGCGAAGGACAGGTTGCCGGCTATCAACTCAAAAAAATGAAAAAGAAAGAAATTCCTTTTTTGCGCAGAAAGCTCGGTATTGTTTTTCAGGATTTTCAATTATTGATGGACCGCTCAGTTAATCAAAATCTTGTTTTTGTGATGAAAGCCACTGGCTGGACAGACAAGAAAAAGATGAAAGAACGAATAGATAAAGTGCTCACTCAGGTTGGCTTGCAGGATAAAGGCCCAAGTATGCCTCATCAACTTTCAGGTGGTGAACAACAACGCATAGCTATTGCAAGAGCGCTTATCAACGAACCCGAGCTAATTCTCGCTGATGAGCCAACAGGAAATCTCGATCCTGAAACATCAGATAAAATCATTCATCTTCTCAGTGATATCAGCATGAATGGAACAGCTGTTCTCATGGCAACGCATGATTATGCACTCATGGAAAAGTACAAATCCAAAACCATCACGTGCAAAGATGGTAGGGTTGAAATGAGTTGATGATGAGGTTGTCGGTTCTAATCCCGGTAAAAAATTACACGCTCGTTCCTTTTGCGAAAGAATTGATTGATCAACTCGGTCAGAACCTTGACGAAGCTGACTTTGAGTTGCTCATTGCTGAAGATGGTAGCGACAGCGAACATATTGAGCTCAACAGAGAAGCAAATCAACTCGAAGGTGCAAAGCAGCTTGTGTTAGCAGAAGATATTGGGAGGGCATCTGTCAGGAACTATCTCGCTACCGAAGCAAATGGTGATTGGCTTATTTTTCTGGATGCAGATTCTGATATCGATTCTGACTTTATCGCAAATTATTTGAGAGAAATTGAAAAGAACGAAGCTGAGGTTATCGTTGGCGGAACAAAATACAGAGATGAAATGCCGGCTGAAGGAAAGCTCCGTTGGTATTATGGTAAAGCCCGCGAGGAACGCTCTGGATCTGACCGAAATAAAAACCCTTACAATGGTTTTGCAGCTAACAACTTTGCAATTCTGAAAAGTACTTTTGAAAAAGTCAGGTTTGACGAAATATTAACCGAATACGGCCACGAAGACACTGTGTTTGGAAAAGAATTGCAGCGTAAAAAAGTTGAAATTCAGCATATAGATAATGCTGTTTATCACATCGGGCTGGAGACAAATAGTGCTTTCCTGGACAAGTCAAAAATAGCCGTTGAGTCACTTTTCAATCTTTGGCAAAGCGGAAAATTAAAAACACGGGATAGCTTGTTATTGCAGACTTACATAAAGATGAAACCTTTCATTCCGGTTTTGAGATTTTTTGAAAAAGGTTTTGAGCAGAATTTGATATCTGCCACAAAACCAAAGATTGGCTATTTTGATTTGCTGAAACTGATTTGGCTTTATCGGGCAGATAAAGCTCGTTCATAAACCTCAAGCAACGTTTTTTCGTCTTTTTGCCAGTTGTGAACTTCACGTGCTTTTTTAGCATTTTCGATTAGTTGTTGACGATACTGCTCATTTTCTAAGACTTCTTTGATTGCACTGGCAAGTGTTTCAGGATCCAGTGAATCAATCAGTTTTGCTACTTCAAACTCCCTATTGAAATTTTCATATTCTGGGTATTTCATCGCGATTTGTGGAATTCCGCTGTGGTAATAATCGAAAAAACGATTTGCCAGGGAGTGTTGATTACTGAGGCCGGCATTGCTGAATAGCGTGAAGCCGAGTTTGGCTCCCACTGTAAACCGTTTTAATTCATCGGGATCGACATAGCCTTTAAACGTAATTTTAGAATCCAGTTTTTCATTTTTCACAAGCTCTCGCATTTCATCGTAAGCATTTCCCAGTCCGCAAATGATGAGTTCGTGATCATTGATTTGATGCATCGCGAGAATAAGCTCTTTCAGACCCCGACCAACATTGACAGCTCCCTGATACAGGATGTAAGGTCGGTCGTTTTGAATGGGATCAGGATCAGGTTTTCGTTCACTAACATTGCGCACGATTTGATAATCAACTCCGTATTTCTCCTTAAAAAGCCTGGCGTAACCTCTTGAAACAGTATATCCAAATTTGATTTTAGGGACTGTCCATTTTTCAATTCGAGTCCATACTTTTTTGACGAAAGGGCGCTCAACAACTTCTTCCATTTCAGTAAAGTACTCGTGAGCATCGTAAATGATGGTCTTATTTTTAACTCTGGATGCTGAATAACAGGCTGCAATTGAGTCGAGGTCAATTGTATTGATAACGTCTAACTTTTGACTCAATAAAAAGAAAAACAACCTGATGTTGTATTCGGCATAGAATAAAAAGCCTTTTTCAAACCAGCCTTTTAATCGATGTTGTTTATATGGCTGTTTGGTCAATTGCTCACTGAAAGGACGTTCTCGACCAACAAGAAGTACATCATATCCGGCAGTGGATAGCGAGGTGCATATACGCTTCATCCGCTGATCGTAATTGAGATCAGTAGTGACGGTACAAACGATTTTGGTCATTGTATTTTATCGAGTTTGTCGAGGGTCAATTCAACTTTTTGGCCGTCTTTAATTGCATAGGGTGGAGGGAATGGAGGCATGTGCGTTGCCCTAATGTGTTTTTCGATTTTTTCTTTAGGCCAGTTTAAATCAATCTTTTTGACTTCATCAATCTCGTGCCGGTAATGGTAAGATGAGCCTCTTTCTTCTTCGAGATCTGATTGTGAAACAGGAGTGTAATTTCCATGAATCAAGTCTTCAATTTTTTCGCTGAAGAGCTTTTTAGAGGCTTCAACTGTTTTTTTGTACAGTTCTTTGACTGTACATTTTTCAGGAACTGGGAAACGCTTTTCAAACAAAATACTTCCGCTGTCAATTCCCGGCTCTAATCGATGAAGCGAGGTTCCAAAAGTTTTGGCTTCGTCCAGTATTGCAAATGTGAACTGGTTACATCCGCGGTATTCGGGAAGTGGAGCCATGTGTAAGTTCACAGCAATTTGGCTTGCTAACTCGATGTGCTCTGACCGTAAAATTTCATGATGCTGAACCGATATAATGATATCGAGATCATCGATTTTTTTTAAGTCGTCAAGGCTGGTCAGAACCGGAGTTTTGTTCTCTTTGGCTAATGACGAAACGGTTTCACCGGAATCGAGTTTGTTAGCTTTTGTCAGTACAGATACGACTTCAGCCTTGAGCTCATCCTTTCTATTGATCAACTCTGAAAGACAAAATGCTCCAATAGCCTTACTGCCCAAAAATGCTATTTTGCGAATCTTACTCACCGCTCACAAACCTACTAAATAGCGCGTTCACAGGGAGTGGTTTATAAAAGTTTTTGTGATTGAAAGTGTCGAGCTAAGGTTTGATTTAGCTTTGAAATGTAATAGAGCCATTATGATAATTGAGAAGAATATTGATTTGAGTCCGTACAACACGTTTGGGATAAAAGCTCGTGCGAGTAGGCTGGTGAAAGTTGAACGTGTTGAAGATTTACAGGAGTTAGCCAAAAAGGGAGAACTCAAAAGTAAGGATGTGTTGTTGATGGGAGGTGGGAGCAATATGCTTTTGCGCAATGATGTGGATGGGCTTGTGGTTCTGAATGAAATTCCGGGAATCGAAATTGTTGACGAATCAAGCGATGAGGTTTTTGTTCAAGTTGGCGGAGGTGTTGTGTGGCACGATTTCGTTATGTGGGCTGTTGGTCAGAACCTGGGAGGAGTTGAGAATCTGTCACTAATTCCGGGAAGTGTTGGAGCCGCACCGATGCAAAATATTGGGGCTTATGGAGTTGAGTTGAAGGAGACCTTTTGGAAACTCGAAGCTGTTCATCGAGAATCTGGTGAAATTTGTACCTTTAATAAGGAACAGTGCGAGTTTGGTTACCGATCAAGTGTTTTTAAAACGAGCTTACGAAATCAGTATGTCATCGCAAGAGTTTACTTCAGATTACAGAAATCACCTCACCTCAATACGAGTTACGGAGCAATTGAGACAGAACTTGAAAAGATGGGAGAAAAGCCAACTATTAAAACCGTTTCTCAAGCTGTCATCAACATCAGGCAGAGTAAACTCCCCAATCCAAAAGAAATAGGAAACAGCGGTTCGTTTTTCAAAAATCCTATTGTGACAAAAGAGTTTTATGAGAAATTGAAAAAACAACATCCTGATGTTGTTGCTTATCCAGTAAATGAAGGAGTAAAACTGGCTGCTGGTTGGTTAATTGATCAGGCCGAGTGGAAAGGAAAAACTTTTGGTCATTATGGTGTACATAAAAAGCAAGCACTAGTGCTCGTAAATTATGGCGGGGCAACCGGAGAAGAAATTTACCAGCTCAGTGAAAAAATCATTGAAGATATAGACTCCAAATACGGAGTGAAACTCGAAAGGGAAGTGAATATCATCAAATAAAAATGGCGAGCATTTGCTCGCCATTTGCGGTTTAGTATAAAAGATTTTTTCTCCCTTAGATATCCATTCCATCAAGTACGTCAAGTACTGATTTAACTGATTTTGCAGATTCTTCGAGAAGAGCTTTTTCGTCATCGTTGAGGTCGAGTTCAATGATACGCTCAATACCATTTTTACCCAACACAACGGGAACGCCAAGGTAAAGGTCTTTCATTCCGTACTCGCCTTGTAACCAAGAGCAAACAGGGAATACACGCTTTTGATCTTTTACGATCGCTTCAACCATTTGAGCAGCTGCTGCTCCCGGAGCATACCATGCTGAAGTACCGAGAAGTTTTACAATCTCACCACCACCAAACTTAGTACGCTCAACGATAGAGTCGAGTTTTTCTTTGCTGATCAATTCAGTTACCGGAATACCACCAACAGTTGTGTAACGTGGAAGCGGAACCATTGTGTCTCCGTGTCCGCCCATCAATACAGCCTGAATATCTTTAGGCGATACATTCAATTCCATCGCGAGGAAAGAACGGTAACGCGCTGTATCGAGGATTCCAGCCATACCAAATACTTCGCGGCTATCTTTCTTCGAGCTGAGGAAAGCCTGATAAGTCATCACGTCAAGTGGGTTAGCCACGACAACGATTTTAGCATCAGGTGAATGCTTTACAACATTTTCAGTAACAGATTTCACGATACCGGCATTAGTCGCGATAAGGTCGTCACGGCTCATGCCCGGCTTACGTGGAATACCAGAAGTGATTACCACAACCTCAGATCCGGCAGTTTTTTCATAATCATTCGTTGAGCCAGTGATACGAGAATCGTAAAGGTTTATCGGACTGGTTTCCCACATATCGAGAGCCTTACCTTCAGCAACACCTTCTTTAATATCAACTAAAACAACTTCATTGGCTACTTCATTGTGAGCCAAAACATTTGCGCAAGTAGCACCTACGTTACCGGCACCTACAACTGTTACTTTCATAATAAATTTATCGTTTATTTTTGTTTTTATTCTAACGAGGTCAAAATTAAAAAAATAGCCTATTCCACGGCAGTCATTTGCCACTAACTTGCGAGGTTTTTAATACTTTAGTCAAAGTTTACAGCCAACGCCTCACGTTTCATTACGTTTAATTAATGAAATGATAGCTTGAAATTATGATAAGGATACTTGGATTTATTATAGCATTTTTACTGACATTAGCTGTTAACGGTCAGAGCCCTGATCCGCGTGTTGAGGAGGTTTACGGCACTTCATTTGTGGAGAAGCACGAAGGGGCAAACGTCTTGAGTTGGCTTGACTTCAAAGCAAAAAATGGCTATTCATTTGAAACGGTTCCCACCGAAAAACTGCAAGAATTAGAATTAGCAAGTTCCTATTTTCCAAATGATACAGATTGGAGTACTCCTGAGAAATTTAATATACTGAAGTATACAGGGAAACATGACTTAGATGAACGAGTTTATTTGAGAGTTCCCGGTGAGGTGGAAGTACTCATAATTTACTCACATGATGAATTGCTCGAGCAATTTAAAGCGAGTTCAAAGGAGGAGAAGTAAGATGAAAAGAAGTATTAGCATATTTATTTTTTTTCTGTCACTTTTATCGATAGATTTAAGTGCTCAGCAAAACATCACCATGCACACTGGAAATGTAACAATGACTGGCTGTAACGGTAACTTTTTTGACGATGGAGGTAACTCGGGGAATTACTCAAATAATGCTAACGATACATTAACCATTTGCCCAGGTCCTAACACGGGGCTACCTGAGCTTATATTTACAAGCTTCAATTTAGGAGCGGGTGATATTATGGAAGTATATCAAGGGACTACATATAATGCCCAAACATTGATAGGAACCTTTGATCAAAATGTCAATAATCCTGGTGTAATACAGGCGAATCCCAATGTTAGTCAAAATGGTTGTTTGACAATTGTTTTTATCTCAAATAACAACAATAACGCCTCTGGATGGATAGCTGATATTAACTGTTATTTTCCCTGTCAGCAAGTTATACCTACAATAGCTAATACTTTCCCTGATTCAACTGGTGGTTTCATTGATATTTGTCAGGATGATACGGTCGACTTTATTGCAGGAGTTAGTTTTCCTGAAAATGATACCTTTTATCATCAAAGTGCAAGTACTACATCATTTTACTGGTATATCGATTCTACGAATAACATTGTGGATTCAGGTCAGGTAGTTCAAATACCATTTGACAGTGCCATGGGACAAATTGTTGGATTGATAGCTGTTGATTCTAATGGATGCAGTTCAACTTTGAATAATGAAATACCTGTACGGGTATCTACTACACCTCATTTCGATAGTACAGCTGCAACAGTTGACACAATTTGTTTTGGAGAATCTTTTGATCTTGAAGGAAACGTTGAACCAGTTGAATGGTCAAATGCTACACCAACACAAATTGCTGGCACGACCTATTTACCAGATGGAAGTGGCGTGTCTTACAGTTCAACTTTAACGTTCAATGATTTTGCTCCTGGCGCTACGGTATCTACTGTTACAGATATTATTGATGTTTGGTTAGATATTGAACACTCCTATATAGGAGATCTTGAAATAGAGATTATATGTCCAAATAACCAGAGTTCAATACTAAAACCTTATCCTGGTGGTGGAGGAACCTGGCTAGGTGAACCATGTGATAATAACACAACTCTTACTCCTGGAAATGGATATATTTACAGTTTTCCTACTGTAAATCCTACTTATGGAACAATGTTGGGTACTCCACCAGTATTTGCCCAAGATGCCTGTACTAATGCTCCTGGGAATACATTACCTGCAGGTTCTTACACATCAAACCAACCTTTAACTAACTTAGTTGGTTGCCCATTAAACGGTACATGGCAAATTCAAATCACCGATAATCTTTTTATTGATAATGGATTCATTTTTGCCTGGGGGATTAATTTCCAGAGTTATCTTTATCCATCAAATATCTTGACTTATGAGCCTGGTATTGATAGTCTTGGCTGGATTGTAGATTCCAATTATAATGATGTACTTTCTTCAACTACAATGGGAGATACAATGACTGTTGAACCAACTGTTTTTGATACTACTCTCGAATACACTTTATTCTTCAGAGATAGCTTTGATTGTACTTATGATACTACTGTTTCCGTATTTGTTCGTCCTCCCTGGGAACCTGTGTGCTGTGAAGCTGTACCACCTAACATGACGAGTTATCCTGTAGGGTGTCCGGGAGATAGTACGGGTTATGCAGTAGCTAACCCTGTAGATTCTTTAGGTCCGGCTCCGTGGTGGTATACGTGGACTGATCAAAATGGTGACACAATCGCGCAAGTCGATTCGGTGTTTACAGCTGATACACTATTTAACTTACCGCAAGGACAATACACTGTTGAGGTTCGGGATAGTATAGGTTGCTTTGCTTATAATAATGTTCAGGTCAATGAAGTTCCACCAATGCAGTTGTCTATTAGTGATATTAAAGCTATTTCGTGTGCGGGTAACTTTTGTGATGGATCAGCAACGGTGAATATTAATTCTGGCGGTACGAGTCCTTACTCATTCCTATGGTCGAATGGTGATACTAATCAGATCCCTAATTCATTGTGTTCTGATACAAATACTGTGTTTGTAACTGATGCGAGAGGTTGTCTGGATACTATTGGTACGAATATTCCTTCACCAGATTCTATAGATGTTGTGGCATCTGGTTCTGACACAATTTGTATTTCAAACTCCACATCGATTTCTGCTCAGGCTACAGGAGGAAATGGGGGCTATGTTTACAATTGGACAAATACAGGAAATGGCTCGCCATTGAATGTTTCACCTATTGTTACGACAACCTATGAAGTTGTAGCAACTGATTCAAATAATTGCCCTTCGGCAGTTGACTCAGTTACAATATTTGTGCGCGATTCAATTCGGGTAAGTCTTGACTCACCTGATACAATTTGTCCCGGAGATACGGCTCTGATCCTTGCAAATACAACAGGCGGAGATGGTAACTTCACCTATAATTGGGAAAACGGTTGGGGATCTGATAGTTTAGGTGCAGCTCCTCTTCAACAACCTGGTTATGTTGATGTAGCAATCAATGATGGATGTGGCTCTCCAACACGTGTAGATTCAGTATTTATACAGGTTGGTGGCTATGATCAGTTGAAAATTGCAACTAATGGGGATGATACTATCTGTCTCGGTGAAAGTGCTGTCCTAAGCGCACAGGGGCGTGGAGGTGATGAAGAATTCACTTACGTGTGGGATAATGGATTAGATACAGGAAAAGTACATGCTGTTGTTCCGCAAACTACAACGACTTATAATGTAACTGTTAGTGATAACTGTTTGACTCCAACCAATTCTACTTCGATTACGATTACAGTTGGAAACCAAAAAGACTTTGACTTACTGGTTGATCAGCCGCAGGTTTGTAAACCGGGTGAATTCAAATTTGCTTTTGATACGATCATGCCTGATTTTAACTACGAAATCAACTTTGGTGATGGCTACAGGCCTGTTTTTGAAGATTCAATCGGTCACACTTTTCAGGGTGTTGGTTGTTATGATATCAAAGCTAAAATCTACACAGACTTGGGATGCTTAACCCAAAAGACATTCCCTTGCCTGGTAAAAGTGCTTGAAACACCAATTGCCGATTTCTCATTTGATCCGCTAAATCCAACTATTTTAGATGGGCAGGTAAATTTCATCAATAAATCAGCTTATTCCGATTATTACAAGTGGTTTATCAATGACTCAATTTCCAGTCAGAACCTGGAGTTTGCTCACTTGTTTGCTGACACGGGAAGATATGCTGTTAAATTGATCGCAGAAAACGAAAATGGTTGTGTGGATTCAACTATAAATGATGTGTTCATCGATTATAAATCGGCTATTTGGATTCCTAATGCGTTTACACCTAATGGAGATGGCATTAATGATACGTTCCTTCCTAAAGGTGACGGGTTAACTAAGGAAAACTACTCTCTTTACGTTTATAACCGTTGGGGAAATGTGATGTGGAGTACCAATAATCCTAACCAGGGTTGGGATGGAATTGGTCCAGATGGTAAACCAGCCCAAAATGGAAGTTATGTTTATGATATTTCATACATGCTTGAAGGAGGAAGAGAAATACACGAAAGAGGAGAGTTTAAGTTGATCAGATAATGATTACTACCATATTTTACTTTCGAAAAACCATTGCACCTTTGCGATGGTTTTTCTTTTTTAGGGAACTAAAATAACAGTGATTTGAATTGGTTTAAACAGTTTGTAAAAGGCTTTAGTGCAAATATTAAAGCCATGAGTTTTATCAAAGATCACAATATGTGGGGATTTTTCATTTTCCCGGTTGTGATCAACATTGGCTTGTTTTACCTAGGCTTTTCCGTAACAAGTGGATTGAGCGACACTATTTTTGATTGGCTTAAGGATGCTTTAGGAATTGGCTCGTGGGAATTTGATGGAGCAGAGACCATTTCTTCAATCGTTTGGTTTTTGATATGGATTGTATTAAAAATCCTATTCTTCTTCTTATATGCTTATCTTGGTGGGTATATTGTACTTATTCTGATGTCGCCTATCCTGGCGTGGGTGAGTGAACGAACAGAAAAACTTGCAACGGGGAGGGATTACCCTTTCAGCATTAAACGATTTTTCATTGATGTAATTCGTGGAATATTTATAAGTGTCAGGAGCTTTGTGTTGGAAGTGATTATTACGCTGGCTATTGTTATCATTGGCTTTATTCCAATTCTCGGGTTCTTGAGTCCCGTTTTACTTTTTGCAGTTTCAGCTTACTTCTACGGGTTTTCATTCATCGACTATTCAAGCGAGCGCAAAGGGCTTAAGATGAAAGAATCGATGAGTTATGTTTCCAATAGAAAGGGATTGGCAATTGGTACGGCTATGCCGTTTTCAGCA
Source organism: Salibacter sp. (assembly GCF_031581065.1). Classification (NCBI taxonomy): domain Bacteria; kingdom Pseudomonadati; phylum Bacteroidota; class Flavobacteriia; order Flavobacteriales; family Salibacteraceae; genus Salibacter; species Salibacter sp. The sequence continues at coordinate 115,987 of NZ_JAVLBN010000001.1, read as the reverse complement.
CTTTTACTCATTCCGTATGTAGGTCAAATGTTAGCCGGTTTTACGGCTGTCATCGGTACAGTGGGAGCTACTTTGGCTGTTATGGAAGTTGATGGTCAGAGCCAAACTGAAATCACTTCACACGCTTGAGCTCGATGTTTTCAGATACGGTTGTGAGGTAATTGTTCAGCACTTTCAGTCCCTCAGGCATTTCAATCATGCCAACGATTTTTTTCTTTTCACCACGATAGTTGATTACGGTTGTTACTGTTGGTAGATCTGTAACTTTTGGCTCTACATAGGCAGAGTCCATTTCCATAATTTTATTGCTATCGATGAGGTTACCGATTTCCTCTAATGTTGATTTGCGTACTTTCCCTTCAAACACACCTTCGTACTCTACATACTTTCTTCCGATGTACTTTACGCTCCCGTCATAGTTAATACTCATCTTAAAGATCGGGCATGTGCCAAAACAACCTGATTTCTCGATGGAAACGAAAAGCTCGTTGTCGTCCATTTCATTGACTACTTCCTTTGCGGTTGGCTGGGACTGGCTCTGACCGTTTTTGTTTTCTGTTGATTTTTCACTGTTTTTACACCCTGTAAAACTCAATGAAATAGCTAAAAGTGTGATAAGAGTAAAGCGCATATTATTTGTTTCTTCTCATTTTGCGATTAGCACCTTGCTGCTGTTGCTCTTGCATATCTTGTAATCGCTGTTGAAATTTACTCTTTTTCTTTGGCTTTTTCTTGTTCTCTTCAATTTTCGCTCTGATTTTATCTTCATTGATGAAGAACTTGCGAATCACAAACTGCTGTCCAAGCGTTGTCATGTTAGCTGTAAAGTAATACAAACTGAGACCTGCACTGTAGTTGTTGAACCAGAAAAGGAGCATCACAGGCATGAAGTATATCATGATTGCCTGAATCTGCTTGGCCTGAGCGTTTCCGCCTCCCATTGAAGCTGATTGCATATTGTACTTTGATGTGAGGAACATGGAAATAGCCATGAGAATTGTCAATCCACTTACGTGATCTCCGTAGAGCGGAATATCAAATGGCAAATCAAAAAGTACATCGTATGAAGAAAGGTCATCTGCCCACAGAAAGCTTTTTTGACGGAGCTCAATAGAAGCAGGGAAGAAGCGGAACATCGCGATCAAAATAGGGAGCTGAATGAGCATCGGGATACAACCGGCAAACGGATTGACACCTGTCTTTTGGTACAGTGCCATCGTTTCCTGCTGCTTCTTCATTTGATCTTTTTCACCGTACTTCTTGTTGATCTCTTCAATTTCAGGCTTTATAGCGCGCTGCTTGGCGCTCGATAAATAGGTTTTGTAAGTGATGGGGAAGAGCAGTGTTTTGATAAACAACGTGAGAATCAAAATCACTAACCCGATGTGAATATTAAAAGAAGAGAGGAAGTTAAACGTTGGGATGATCAATATTTGGTTCATCCAGCGGAAGAGCGCCCATCCCAACTCAACCTGATCTTCGAGATCTAAATCGTATTTCTTTAATAAGCTGTACTTGGTAGGACCCAAATACATTTTAAAATTCCCATTACTGCCGGCCGGTATTGTAAATGTTGCCGACATATCTTTTGTGAACTCCTCACTTTTAGCAGTATTGTAAGCTAAATTTGAGTTGGTCGCTTTGAATTTGTCTTCAGCTATGAGTGTAGTGGAGAAAAACTGCTGCTTGAATGAAATCCACTTCAGGTCTTCTTCAGGAGATTCGCTGTCTTCATCACCCATCGTGGTGAGATTATCTACGTCATCGCCAAAAATCTTGTAGTAGATAGTTGTGTATTGACGCTCATTATCAACTGCTTTTTCAGATTTTGGGGCTAGTTGATTCCAGTTGACAAGCAAATCATTTGTAGCGATGTTTTGGCGGTTCATGCTAAATTGAAGCATATTCTCATTAGCTCCTAATGTGTAAGCCATGGTCAGAGCCGCACCTGTTTCATCCTCCATGCTAAAAACTAACTGAGAGTCACTCGGTTGCTCAACATCAAAAAAGAGCTCAGTAGAATTGATTTTTCTGTTTTGATGATCAAACTGGAGGTTGAGTGTATTGTGATTCTCCGTGAAGAGCATCAACGGAAGAGAGTCGTAAGTAGTGTAGTTCTTCAACTGCGCTTCAACCGGAACAGCTCCTTTGTTGGAGAATTTAATGATTACTCGCTCATTTTCAAGAGTGTAGTATTCTTTTTTACCCGATCCAAAAGGAGCAAGGCTACCGTATTTTTGCTGATTGAGAACGTTTACAACGGAGTCATTATTCGCTTCCTGAATGGTGTCCTGAACCTGGGGTGATTGTTCAGCTTTCGGCTCTGACTGTGATGCTTGCTGAGCTTTTTCATCAACTCTCTCTTTCGCTTCAACAGCTTCAATAGAATCCTGCTTCTTGCGCATGGCTTCCATTTCAGCATTTGAAGGTTGCATCCAAAACTGCCATCCCAGCAGAATAGCACCTATAACGAGTAATCCAATAACAGCATTTCTGTCCATAGTCAAAATAAATTGGCTGCAAATGTACTATTTAACAGCAGCCTTAGAGGTTTTTTTGTTTTTCAATTCTTTTACCGCAGCATTAACAAACTTCACAAACAACGGGTGCGGGTTGGCAACGGTACTTTTATACTCTGGATGAAACTGAACGCCAACAAACCACGGATGATCTTTTAACTCGACAATTTCCACCAGTTCAGATTCTGGATTTGTTCCGGTAGCAATCATTCCGGCATTTTCAAATTGCTCCAGATATTCGTTGTTAAATTCAAAACGGTGGCGGTGTCTCTCCTGTATTTGGTCAGATCCGTAAACATCAGCAGCCAGTGATCCCGGCTTAATGTTGCAGGGGTAAGAGCCTAAACGCATCGTTCCGCCTTTATCTGAGACATTTTTTTGCTCCTCCATGAGGTCGATCACTTTATTTTTAGCAGATGATCTTAACTCAGCCGAGTGGCAATCTTCGAGGTTCAACACATTTCGGCCAAATTCAATTACCGCGCATTGCATTCCGAGACAAATACCCAGGAATGGGATTTTATTTTCTCTGGCAAATTTAACGGCATTCAGTTTCCCTTCAATTCCGCGTTCACCAAATCCCGGAGCTACAAGAATAGCATCCATCTCTCCGAGCTTTTCTCTTACATTATCTTTTTCAATCGACTCTGAGTGTACCCATTGTAAATCGATTGCTGTTTCGTTTTGTGCACCTGCGTGAATAAAGGCTTCAGCAATTGACTTGTAAGAATCCTTCAATTCAACATATTTTCCTACTAAAGCTATTTTTAATTCGTGCTTTGGCATTTTAACCTTGCGCAAAAACTCCTTCCACTTTGTGAGTTTTGGCTCAGCTTCAACAGGAAGTTCAAATCGCTGAAGAACTACTTCATCTAAGCGTTCTTGTTGCATCAGGATCGGAACATCGTAAATCGTTTCAGCATCAATTGACTCGATCACGGCATTTTGCCTGATGTTGCAGAACAGGGCTAATTTTTTTCTGATTTCGTTTGATAAATGATACTCGGTTCTGCAAACTAAAACATCTGGCTGAATACCGGCACTCAACAACTCTTTTACACTGTGCTGTGTTGGCTTTGTTTTGAGCTCCCCTGCAGCGCGTAGGTAAGGAACTAGCGTCAAGTGAATGACCATTGAATTTTTTTCGAGTTCCCAGCGCAATTGACGAACAGCCTCAATGTATGGAAGTGACTCAATATCACCAACAGTTCCCCCAATTTCTGTAATAACAACATCGAAGTTTCCTGTATTCCCCAGAATTTTAATTCTGCGCTTAATCTCATTCGTGATGTGCGGTACAACCTGTACAGTTTTACCGAGATAATCTCCTCTTCGTTCTTTGTCGATAACGGCAGAGTATATTCTACCTGTTGTCACATTGTTTGACTGAGAAGTTGGGCGGTTGAGGAAACGCTCGTAATGACCGAGGTCGAGATCTGTTTCAGCGCCATCATCGGTTACGTAGCATTCACCGTGTTCATACGGGTTTAATGTACCAGGATCAACATTGATATAAGGATCGAATTTTTGAATTGTTACGTTGTAACCTCTTGCCTGGAGTAGCTTGGCAAGAGATGCTGAGATAATTCCTTTTCCTAAGGAAGAAGTTACACCACCGGTAACAAAAATGTATTTACAGGGAGCCGCCATCTTACTGGTATCAATTAAAGATTAACGGGAGACAAAGGTAATATTAATTGTTCCGCTGGCAGACTTTCCACCCTTTAAATAAAAGCTATTTTTTTAGAATGAGAGTGTCAGTCCGGCACTTGGCATAATAGGGAGCTGATCAACTCTTTCGTATTCAATTCTGTCAAAGTAGAAAATGTTGTCACGGTTATAGGCATTGGTAACACCAAGGTTAGCCTCCAATACTGTATTGACAGATAGTGCAAAAGTTCGTTTGATATTCAAATCTAAACGATGATACGATGGTAATCGTCCTTCATTGATTGTTGCGTATTCAATTCCGCGGTCTCCATTTGCAGTTGTGTAATCAGTTCCAATTCCACCGCTAAAGTCAAACTTCTCGTAAAAACCCTGAGTTTGTGTGAAAGGAAATCCTGAACCAAAGTTCCAGCGAGCACTAACTTCCCATTGCAAGTCCTGACCAAAAGTGTAATTGGTTACAAGATTTACATTGTGCCTACGGTCAAAAACAGGGTTATAAGTTCTCACTCCATCCCAGCGATCAACATAAGTTAAACTGTAAACAGCCCACAGGTAAAATTGCTTGTAATCCCATTTTAGGTTGAAATCGACACCATAAGCCTGGCCGTCTTCGATAATGAAATCTTTCGTGAGGCGATCAGGTTGATCGGGCTGATCTTCATTGAAAATACGGTAGCGGTTGAGGGTAGTGAGTTGAGGGAAATATTTGTAATACCCTTCAAGGTTAACGGTAAGGCTGTTGGTCAGATCCACTTCAGCACCAACAATTGCGTGATAAGCACGTTGTAGTTTCGAATCTACAGTGCGTGTTCCGCCATCGCGAGTAGTGAAATTATCCTGTAGATTTTCTGGAGCTGAGAGGAAGCCATTAAAAAGGTTCACAACATCTCGGTTACTCTGTGCCGATATCAGGTTCTGACTGTAGAGACCACCGGCAGCTTTTAAACGAAAGTTATCTGTGGCGTTGTATTTCAAGCCGAGTCTGGGCTCTGGAGAAAGTTCGTTAAGAGCAGCGTAATACTGCAATCTTATACTCGGATCCACCACAAATTTGCCGCGCTTAAATTTGTACTTGAAATACCCAGCTAACTGTGTAGTGTTTTGGTTTTGCTCAATTAGCCTGTCTAGCGTGTTGCGGTAGCTGAATTCAGTTGAGAATCCCTGAATTTGGACTCCGTACTCAATTGCATCCTCACCCATGAAATAATTGAAATCGAGCGACATATTAAAGCCATTGATTCCCGAAGTTCGAATTCTGCCCGCCTCCTGCTGTTCGATCAGGTAATTAGAAAAGTTAAAAGCACCTTCGATCAGAACCGGAGAACTGCCGGGAACAAGCACAAAATTTGCTCCTGCTCCTGATGAATTCCAATCGAGTTTTGAAGTTGAGTAGTCAACTTTATCAGTAAAGTTAAATCCAAAGGCACTGAATTTACTTCCTGTTTTTCCATTGAAAGATATTTTACCAAAAAGGTCAGTAAAGGAGTAAGGCAAGCCTTCTTCGTTTTCGATGTATGGATAAAAGATATCGTCTGATCTGTCTAAGTAAGATGATTTAGCTGATAGAATGAAGGAAGCTGAATTATCTCCAGGCTCATCAGGTTTGTTGAGTGGGCCTTCCAAAATAGCTTTTCCACCAAATGTGTTAATACCTACTTTACCGGCAAGGTGCTGATTGTTTCCGTCACGAGTGGTGATATCCATGATGGAAGAAATTCGAGTGCCGTATTCTGCCCCAAATCCTCCTGTATAGATATCAGCGTTTTTCATGATGTCCGTTTCAAAAACGGAGAACAACCCAATAGAGTGAAATGGATTGTAAATAACCATTCCATCAAGCAATACTTTGTTTTGAATTGGAGAACCACCTCTAATGTAAAGTTGTCCACCCTGGTCTCCTGTAAAAACGACACCGGGGAGCACCTGTAAATATTGAGCTAAATCAGCGTCACCACCAATTGACGGAATAGACTTGATTTCTTTTGGAGTCACTTTTTGGACAGACATCTTCACTTCCGTCTTCCGCTCCTGCTTCTCTGCAGAAACTTCAAAGCTTTTCAATGTTACACCCCTCTTCGATAGAAAGAGTTTTTGGTTCGTGATATCACCTTTTTCAATTGTTACCTCAGCGCGAGCAGTATCAAAACCCATTGATGTAGCGAGTACGGTATAAGTTCCGGGTTTAATTTTAGTAATCGAGTAATAACCATTGATATCGGTTGTGGTTCCAATTTGCGTGCCTTTGAGAAAAACATTGGTGAAAATTGCAGGCTCGCCAGATTCCTTTTCGTAAACAAAACCTCTAAGCGTTCCCTGTGCTAAGCTGAGGGTACTCACACAGAATAACAATACAATGGTTAACAAGATATTTCGCATGCTCAAATTTTTAAGAAAGGTGACAAATGTAATTGAACTTGCCCCAGCATTCAAGAATTTTTTTGAATCTCCCAAAAATGCTGTTTTTCAATGCATCAGGCGGTGCACGAATTCTTTAATCAGTTCGCCCTCGGGAATGTTTCCTGCATTTACGCCTTTGTAACGCGCATCATACTCTCGAATAAGCGAAATGTTTTCCTGTACTTTCTTTCCGCTGTAATTTTTAGCAGCGATTAAATAATCATCCACAAAAAACGGGTTCACTTTCAATTTTGCAGCGAGATGTCTTTTGTCTTTGTTCTTTTCAAAAAAGATGCACATCACCTTTGAAAAGTAACTGCTCAATATTGAAAGCGTCATTACAAAAGGATGATCTTTTGTGTTCTGAGAGAAATAGCGAGCAATTTGAGTCGCCTTGAAAACATCTTTTGCTCCAATTGCCTTCTGAAGTTCAAAATTGTTGAAGTCCTTACTGATCCCAACATTTTTTTCAATATCGTTTTCGTCAATCGTTGAACCGGGCTCAATATTTAGTTTGAGTTTGTCCAGCTCATTGGCTATTTTCCCCAGGTTGTTACCAAGGAACTCCCCCATTAAAATGGAAGCTTTTGGAGTTATTTGATAGTCAGAACTCTTCAGGTAGTTCTGAATCCAGTCAGGGATCTGATTATCGTAAACGATTTTCGATTCAAATACTACTCCACTTTTTGCGATGTTTTTGGCAAACTTCTTACGGCCGTCAACCTTTTTGTATTTGTGAGCGATCACCAAAACTGTTGATGATGTTGGGTTGAGAGCATAACTTTCGAGTTTGTCGAGTTGTCTAAGGTTTTGAGCTTCCCTTACTATTACAACTTGCCGCTCAGCCATCATGGGGAAGCGCTTTGCCGCTTCTATGATTTGATCAACATCAGTATCTCTACCATAGAGAATAGTTTGGTTGAATTCTTTTTCATCTTCTGACAGAGCGTGCTCTTCAACTGCATGAGTTATTTCATCAATGAAAAATGGCTCTTCACCGTGAAGAAGATATACAGGCTTGAATTTTTGTTGTCTAATGTCAACTATTAACTGCTTGTAATTCATAATCAATCAAATCGGAGGTGACGAACAGATTTACGATTATCTTTTATTTCCATCAATGACTCAATTCCAATACGGATGTGCTTTTCCACAAAATTTCCGGTTACCTTTTTGTCGCTGGCAATGGTTTTCACTCCTTCTGGAATCATTGGCTGGTCAGATACGAGGAGTAGAGCACCGGTTGGAATTTTATTGAAAAAGCCCACACTGAAAATCGTTGCTGTTTCCATGTCAATAGCCATTGCACGCAACTCACGCAAATAGTCTTTGAACTTTTCATCGTGTTCCCAAACTCTGCGGTTTGTGGTGTAAACAGTTCCGGTCCAGTAATCGAGTCCAAATTCGCGAACAGTATGAGAAACTGCTCGCTGTAAAGTAAAGGCCGGTAGTGAAGGTACTTCTGGCGGAAAATAATCGTTAGATGTTCCCTCTCCGCGAATGGCAGCGATAGGTAAAATAATATCACCGATTTTATTCTTCTTTTTGAGTCCGCCACATTTTCCTAAAAACAAGACGGCTTTAGGAGAAATAATGCTCAACAAATCCATAATAGTTGCTGCATTTGCGCTACCCATGCTAAAATTGATTATTGTGACACCGTTGTGAGTAGCATTGGGCATCGCTTTATTTTTACCTTTGATCTCAGCTCCGGTTATTTCAGCAAATATTTCAACGTAATTATTAAAATTTGTGAGCAATATATATTGTCCAAAATCATTTAACTCCGAACCGGTGTAGCGCGGAAGCCAATTTTTGGTAATTTCATCTTTTGTAAGCATAGTGAATCAGTTTTATGCAAAAATTAAACTTTCCCGAATATGAATTTTCTATTCGCAATGTAGCAAAGAAAACGCAAATTTTCGATCAAACACGAAAGCGTTACTATGTTTTAACACCCGAGGAGTGGGTAAGGCAACATTTGGTTGAATATTTGGTTCACGAACTCGGGTTTCCAAGGAGTTTGCTTGAAATTGAAAAGTCACTCACCCTTAATAAAATGCACAAAAGAGCCGATTTACTTGTGCGTGATAAAAGCGGAAATCCTATTTTGCTGGCCGAATGTAAAGCACCTGATGTCAAAGTAACTCAAAAAACATTCGATCAGGCAGGTCGTTATAATATGGTGTTTAGGGTTCCTTATTTGCTAATCACGAACGGAGTACAACACTTTTGCGCGCAAATTGATTTTAACCGAAATTCGTATAAATTTTTGAGAGAGATACCATCGTATGAAGAGCTTTAAACTCGTTTTATTTTTACTCGCTTTTGCCGGTTTAGCTATCGGTCAGAGCCAGCAGGCCGGCAAGGCAATTCTCAAGATAGAGCCACAATATCTGGCTTCCTGTGGATCTGACCATATAGAGATTGACGCTTTACAGCAGTACTTTCAAGATCAGGACATTTCAATCGTTCAAAAATTCCCAAATGCAAAGGCACCTACAGCTCGTTCATTTGATGGAGCAGGAGTGGAGATCAGAACTATTTATGAACTCACTTTTGATCAAAACCTGGAAGTTCAAAAGGTGGTCAACCGACTGAAACGATTTGAGCAGGTTGAATATGCTGAGCCAAAATTTATCGATGAAGTTGTTTTTCAACCTAATGACACACGATATGCTGATCAACAACCAGATTTAGAATTGATCAATGCTCCGCAAGCCTGGGACATTTTACAGGGAAATCCGAATGCTGTTGTAGCGATTGTTGATAACGGAACAGATATCGACCATCCAGATTTGGTGAATCAACTCTATCAGAATCCCGGTGAGCAAATTGATGGATCTGACAGTGACAACAATGGCTATGAAGATGATTTAAACGGCTGGGATTTCGTCAATGAAAACGGGAATACTGAAGTGGCTGATGGTGATAACCACGGAATCCATGTTGCCGGTATTGCCGCTGCATCTACCAATAATAATAGTGGTGTGGCTTCTACCGGATTTTATGTTACTTACATGCCCGTAAAAGTTGGCGAAGGAAGTACAATAAGGTTTGGCTATGATGGAATTGTTTATGCGGCTGACAATGGAGCTCAGGTCATTAATTGCTCGTGGGGAAGCTCAAATTATTCTGATTACGCAAATGATATTATCGATTACGCCACCATTAATCAAAATGCTTTAGTTGTTGCGGCTGCCGGGAATAATGAAGTTGATGAGCCGTTTTATCCTGCTGCATATAAAAATGCATTGGCTGTATCTTCGGTCAACTCTGTCGGAGATCCATCATTCTTTTCTAATTACGGCTATTGGATTGATATTGCAGCACCGGGTGAAAATATTTTGAGTACCGTTGAAGATGGAGGGTACAACAACAATACAGGCACTTCAATGGCAGCTCCGGCTGTATCTGGAGCAGTGGGATTGTTGCTGGCTCAATATCCCAGTTTGACTCCCAATCAAATAAGAGCACACTTAAAAGCCACAGCATCATCCTTTTCACAACTCGACTCTTCAAGCTCTCGCTTTGGAAAGTTTGGAGCGGGAATTTTAGATATGGAGCAAATGCTCAGCAGCAATTTAACAACTCCATATTTTTCAATGGATAATGTTGTAGTGACAGATAGTGCAGATAATATACTGGAAGTTGGTGATACAGTTTATGTTTATGCATCATTGACGAATTTTCTTGCCCAGTCCAGCGATGTTTGGCTGCACCTCAATGCCGATTCAAACTTTATCGTTGTCGATGACTCAGCAAGCTTTGGAAGTTTTTCAATTTCAGAGAATAAAAATAACCTCGATCAACCATTTAGGATTGTTGTGAATAGTCCTAACGAACTCGATATTAATTCGGTTTTACAGTTTGACTTGTATGAAGTCAACAGTACCAGTGTTTTACAGACTTTCTACAAAGAAGTAATTCTCAATCCGGGGTTTATCAATGTTGATGACAACCGCATTTCTACAACAGCTACATCAATTGGCCGGGTTGGTTATTACGACAACAATAACACGCTCGGGTTGGGGCTTGAGTTACAAGGAGGCCAATCGATGCTATTTGAAGCTGGTTTGATGGTAGGATCTGACCAAAACGGTTCCCCTGTTGTGGTTGATGATGTTCGTAACGATCAGAGCCGTGACCGCGACTTTTCGTCATTGAACTCAATTACGCGCATCACGAATCCTGCCTTTGCTTTTCTGGGGCAGGGAAGCTTTACCGATACTATTCCTAATTTATTGCGAAATGATAGTTTGGGTGTTGTTGTCAACCAGCGAGTTATGGCTTATGATGAGTTTGGACAGGATCAATATGTACTGTTTGAGTACAGAATAAGAAATGTAACCAATCAACTTCAAACAGGAGTTAGAATAGGATTCTTCACCGATTTTGACGTTGAGAATTATAACCAAAACAAAGTGCTTACTGATGAAGGGAGAAGACTCCTTTTTACTAAAGGAACAGGTGAAAATGATCCTTTGGCAGCAGTTCAATTGATTGAAGGTGAAGGTTTTAATCCTTATGCCGTGGATAATGTAAATGGAGGAGGTGGCGGAATTGATATTTCAGATAGTTTACCTTCAACTACAAAATGGCAATTACTTTCTGAATCGAGAGAATCAGCAGGCAACACACGTGATGTTGGAAACGATGTAATTCAAGTTTTAAGTTCAGGACCTTATGATTTAGCTCCAAATGATGAGGTTAAAGTTTGCTTCGCACTTTTTGCTGCTGAAACAGAACGCGATTTGTACAGAGTAGCTGACTCAGCTTATTACCAATACAATGGTGTCTTTTTGAATGGAAGAGAAAAGATTTCTCAAAAGGATGATATTCGGTTATACCCAAACCCGGTAAAAAGTACGGTCAGGCTAGTTTGTGAAAGCTGCAAATATGGCGGAATGATGAATGTGAAATCGATAACTGGCGAAACGGTTCTGACCAAAAAAGTAGTTGGAAGTACGCAGGAAATAGATTTGGGTGATTTATCAACTGGAACTTACCTGCTTGAAATTCACAATGGACAAAACAGATATGTAAAAAAAATACTCAAGCTTTAATTAGTGAATGAGTTGTTCTTATATATTTGGCGACTTCGAAAAACAGAAATATGGAGTTAAAAGGAATTATCTCAATCTCGGGAAAATCGGGCCTTTTTAAAATGGTAGGCCAAACGAAAAGTGGAATTATTGTAGAATCACTTGAAGATGGCAAGCGTTTTCCTGCTTATGCTGCTCACAAAGTAAGCGCTTTGGAAGATATTAGCATTTACGGCTACAATGAAGATCGTCCGCTTGCTGACATTTACGAAGCCATTTACAAACATGAAGATGGCGGTAAATCAGTATCGGCTAATGCCTCGGCTCAGGATCAGCGCGATAAGTTGCTCGAGGTGTTTCCTGAATACGATGAAGATCGTGTTTATTCATCTGACCTCAAAAAGCTTTTTAAGTGGTACAATATGTTAGTTGATAATGGCTTTTTGAAGGAAGCGATTGAAAATGCTGATGAAGATTCTAAAGAAGATAAAAGTGACGAAGAAGAATAGATAACTTCTTCATTAAATATCGATAAACCTGTCTCGTGATTCTTTTGAAGGCATAGGACAGGTTTCTTTTTTACCAAAAAACTGATAGCGGTATTTGGCTACCAGATCATAGCCTGCATTTGTGATAGATTGCGGGAGAAAGCTAAAGATGTTTACAAGTGACCACGGTGCTTTTAGGTGTTGAGCAATCCTGAATGCAGCTTTTGATTTGACATCAGCTTTATTGTTGTGGTAAAAAACGATGCTATCAACCGATGAAGGAATTTTATTTTGATTGATCAATTCCCTGGCAAAATCACTTTGAAGAGAAGCAAATAATAAATGTGGGCTTTTTTCATGTTTTAAAATAAATTGAACAGCCCCGTTACACAGGTTGCAAACGCCATCGTAGAACACAATTGGCTTGTCAAATGAATGGGTTGAGTGATCGCTCATTATTCGCAAAATAACAACAAGATTTGAAAATGATGAGCAGTATGTTAAAACTGCGTTGGGAATAAATCATTGAAATTCTATATTTGCGCACTTAATTGTAACGGAATACACCCTATAAGAATTTAATCACATGCAAAACAAAGGTGCACTTTGGACATTCACCATTTTATTGGTACTCGCCTGTATCTTCCAAATCTCATTCACATTTGTAACAGGCAGTGTTGAGTCAGATGCAAACGAGAGAGCAAAAGCAAAGGTTGACTCACTGTTGGAGGTGAATCCAGAATTGTCGCTTTATCAGCAGGATTCAGCTCGTCAAAGTTATGAGTCTAAAATTTTGCTCGAAAAGGGTAGTGAAGAGGTTTATCCGGTATTCGGGTACACTTACAACTACTGTAAAAAGCGCGAAATCAACTTAGGTCTTGACCTCCAGGGCGGGATGCACGTAACACTCCAGGTATCAGTTCCTGATATGTTGAACTCGTTGGCTGGTGTTAATCGTCAGAACCCAACTTACCAGGAAGTTTTACAACAAGCTCGCGAACTTCAAAAATCAAGTGATGCTGATTTTGTGACGTTGTTTAGAACAGCTCAGCAGGATATAGCTCCTGATTTCAAACTTGCTTCTGTTTTTCACAACCTTGAGAACAAGGAAAAGATTCCGGCTGATGCTTCAAACGAAGAAGTTTACACAATCATTCGTCAGGAATCTGAAGAAGCGATCAGGAGAACTGAGCAGGTACTGAGAAAAAGGGTTGACAACCTCGGTGTTGTTCAGCCAAACATTCAGCGTCTTTCCGGAACAGGAAGAATAATCGTTGAGCTTCCAGGTGTAAAAGATAAAGATCGCGTTCGTGATATACTTCAGGGAACTGCCAAACTAGAGTTTTTCCATACTTATCAGAACTATGAAATCTATCCTTCTCTCGAGAGAGCTAACGCTATCCTGAAAGAGACTGAAAAGTCTTCATCTGACAGTGAAGAAGCTACTGAAGCAACTCAATCTGATGATAGTGGTGAACAAATTGCTGACTTACTCGATGATTCAGGATCTGACAAGGAAGAGATTGCCAGTGATTCTGCGGCTGTTGAAGGAGATACTACTGCAGCTGATACTGGTTCTGAAGATATTGATGACTTGCTCGCAGGTGAAGGTGATTCAGCGCTTGCTGATTCTACCCAAATGTCTGCCGAAGAGTTTAGAAGAGAGAATCCTTTCTTTGCTAAACTTCAGCCACTCCAGGAAGGTAGCCAGCCAACAGTTGGTTTAGCTGAAGCATCTGATACAGCAATTATCAATGACTGGTTGAGCAGAAAAGATATTCGTAACCAAATGCCTCCACGTGCGAAGTTCTTTTGGAGTGCTAAGCCATTACAGGACAATGAAAATATTTACAGACTCTACGCTGTAAAAGTTCCTAAAAGTGGTGAAGCGCCACTTGAAGGTGATGATATTACAGATGCGAGAGTTGGTACTGACCCAATGGGTAACGCTACTGTAAACATGACAATGAACAGTACCGGAACTCAAACATGGAGAGAAATGACACGTGAAGCATCGTCAGATCCAAATGATCTCAAGTCGATTTCTGTGGTTCTCGATGGTCTCGTTTACAGTGCTCCACGTGTTCAGGGCGAAATTCCAAGTGGCCAAACAGAAATTACAGGTAGGTTCACTCAACAAGAAGCAAGTGACCTTGCAGGTGTTTTAAAGGCAGGTAAACTTCCAGCTCCTTCTGATATTATCGAAGAGGCAGTTGTTGGGCCGGAACTAGGTGAAGAATCAATCGAAAGTGGTTTGTCTTCATTCCTAATCGCGCTTGGAGTAGTTTTGGTCTACATGATTTTCTACTACGCCCAGGCAGGAGTTGTGGCAAACGGTGCACTCATCGCTAACTTATTCTTCGTATTGGGTGTGCTCGCTTCATTGAGAGCGACATTGACATTACCCGGTATTGCCGGTATCGTATTGACAATAGGTATGTCAGTTGATGCTAACGTACTTATTTATGAGCGTATCAGAGAAGAGTTAAGAGCCGGAAAAGGACTCAAACTCGCTATAGCTGATGGTTACAAAAATGCTTACAGTTCAATCCTCGATGCCAATATTACTACCCTCTTAACGGGAATTATTTTGGCTACATTCGGAACAGGTCCAATTCAAGGTTTTGCAACTACGTTGATCATTGGTATCCTAACTTCGTTGTTCTCAGCAATCTTTATCACAAGACTGTTGTTTGAATGGAGACTTGGACAAAAAGCTAATGTCACTTTTGGAACTAACTTGACCAAAAATATCCTTCAAAATCCAAAATTTGAATTTGTAAAAGGTCGTAAGAAATTCTACATAATTAGTGGTATTATCCTACTGGCAGGTTTAGGATCATTATTTACTAAAGGACTCAACTCTGGTGTTGACTTCACTGGTGGTAGATCTTACATTGTTCGCTTTGACAAACCGGTTGAGGTTACTGAAATATCTGATGCTTTAGGTGAGAAATTCGTTTCTGAGAATGGTACTAAACAACCACCGCAAGTTAAGACCTTTGGGTCTTCAAATCAGGTTAAGATTGTAACTAAATACAAAATTGACAGCAAAGAAGATGGTGTAGATGGAAGAATAGAAGCTAAACTCTACGAAGGATTGCTGCCATTTTATCAAAATGATATTTCTGAATCTGAATTTATTACTGAGTTGACCTCACAAAAGGTTGAGCCAACAATTGCTGATGATATCAAACAGGCAGCTGTTTGGGCGATTCTTTTCTCGCTTGTTGTGATCTTCCTTTATATCCTCATCAGATTTAGAAAATGGCAGTACTCTGTTGGAGCATTGCTCGCCATGACGCACGATGTATTAATCGTTCTTTCATTGTTCTCAATATTCTACGGAATATTACCATTCTCACTTGAAATTGATCAATCGTTCATCGCAGCTGTGCTAACAGTTGTGGGGTATTCGATCAACGATACGGTTGTAGTATTTGACCGTATTCGTGAATACATTGGGTTGCACCCTAAACACGATCAGGAGAGAACGATTAATAGTGCATTGAACAGCACATTGAGCAGGACAATCAATACATCATTAACAACATTTGTCGTATTACTCGTGATATTCATCTTTGGTGGTGAAATGATTCGCGGATTTGTATTCGCTCTCATGGTAGGTGTTTTAGTGGGTACTTACTCTTCACTTGGAATCGCAACTCCATTAATGATGGATTTGAGTAAAAAGGTGAAAGGAAAAGTTTAATAATTGACTTTATCTCAATATCAAAGCCTCCTCATTTTTGAGGGGGCTTTTTCTTTATATTTGCATCCTGAATTAAGAGGAGATCGGTTGATATGACATTGTTGTTTTTCGATTTAGGTGGAGGAGAAGTATTCATGATCCTCTTTATTGTTTTACTCCTTTTTGGAGCGAAAAAGATTCCGGAGTTTGCTCGTGGTCTTGGAAAAGGTATTCGCTACATCAAAAATGCAACTGATGATATTCAGCGTGATATTCAAAACAACATGGGAGATGTCAAAAATGATCTTGATGTAAACCGAAAACTCTACGCTGAAAAAAGAGATCAGGATCCACAGAATCAATCCCAAAGTAAGTCGAGTACAAATGAAAACGAGGGTTCTGAAGGTTCTGAAGGATCTGACCGAAAAGAAAGCGATCAAGAATCCGGTCAAACGAAATCTGATTAATGGCCTATTTGTTCCTAATTCTGGGTATCGCCCTATTGATTGCCGGAGGTGAAGTCCTCGTAAAAGGTGCAGTAAATATAGCGGTCAGAGCCAGAATTTCCACACTTGTTGTTGGCATGACTATCGTGTCTTTTGGGACATCAGCTCCTGAACTTGTCGTGAGTTTAAAAGCTGCTTTGCAGGGGCATCCTGATATTTCAATCGGAAATGTGTTGGGCTCAAATGTTGCTAATTTGGCATTAGTCCTTGGATTGACAGCTCTTACCTCGCCAATTAGAGTAGATCGAAATTCAATTCGGTTTGATTGGCCTATGATGCTCCTCGTGACTACATTACTCTATTTGTTTATGCTGGACCTCGAACTTGAGCGATGGGAGGGTGTGGTGATCTTTGTGGTTTTGATTTTATTCAGCCTGTTTCTCATCTTTGAGTCAAGGCGCTACAACAAAAGGTCAAGAGTTGAAGACGAGGTTGATGAAACAGCTACGAAAGGATCGGTTTGGCGAGACGTACTTTATATTGCACTTGGATCGATTGGTTTAGCACTCGGTTCTGAATGGTTAGTTGATGGCGCTACAGAAGTTGCCAGGAATTTAGGAGTTAGTGATTTATTAATCAGTTCAACGATTGTAGCATTTGGTACTTCCACTCCAGAGTTAATTACTTCTATTACTGCTGCTGTAAGAAAGGAAACTAATATTTCTATTGGTAACCTTATTGGCTCCAATATTTTCAATATCGCTGCAATTCTCGGTATTACAGCTATTACCATTCCTATACCTATTAATGAGGCTGTTCTTAGAGTAGATTTTTGGTGGGTAGCCGGAATAACATTACTTGTTTTTCCATTTATGCTCAATAATCGAAAAATCTCAAGAGTTGAGGGCGGAATTTTATTTATTTTTTATTTAGCCTTCATTATTTCAGGGGTGCTTCTTGAAAAAGATGTTTTTTAACAGGGTTTAGCCTTAAAATTAAGGGGTGTTGATAAATTAATTCATTTTTTGATTACGTCACCCCTCATTAAAGTCTACATTTGTATAAAAATTCAGCAAATGTTACGACTTACAGCTCTAAAAGAAACTTTCAGAAGGCGTCCTGTAGAAGTTAACGCCCCCTCAACAAAAATTTCAGATTATTTTGGTGAGTTGGTTTTCAACAATGAAACCATGCGCCAGTACATGAGCAAAGAAGCTTATGAGAGCGTTATGGATTCAGTAAACCGTGGAGTAAAGCTCAACCGGAAAATGGCCAATCAGGTTGCTTCAGCAATGAAAGCATGGGCAATGTCAAAAGACGCTACACATTATACCCACTGGTTTCAGCCATTAACAGGCAGAACTGCTGAGAAACATGATGCGTTTTATACACCAACTGAGGATGGTCGTTCATTTGAAACTTTCAATGGCGAGCAACTTGTTCAACAAGAACCCGATGCATCTTCATTCCCGAGCGGTGGTATTCGTAATACATTTGAAGCAAGGGGATATACCGCCTGGGACCCTAGTTCTCCGGCATTTATTATTGGTCAGACCCTCTGCATCCCGACAATTTTCGTTTCATACACGGGCGAGTCTCTGGATTACAAGGCGCCATTGATCAAATCACTACAGGCAATAGATAAAGCTGCTACTGATGTGTGTCAGTATTTCGATAAAAATATATCAAAAGTAACCGCAACTTTAGGCTGGGAACAGGAATACTTCCTTGTAGATTCTGCTTTGTTTACAGCTCGTCCAGATTTGGTTCTGACCGGTAGAACACTTTTTGGACATTCATCTTCAAAAGGCCAGCAGTTAGATGATCACTATTTTGGTAGTATTCCTGATCGTGTTACGGCATTTATGCATGATTTTGAGCAGGAATCATTGAGATTGGGTATCCCGGTTACAACTCGTCACAATGAAGTAGCACCAAACCAGTTTGAATGCGCCCCTGTTTTTGAGGAATGTAATTTGGCAGTTGATCACAACCAGTTACTTATGGATGTGATGGAAAAAGTAGCACATCGTCATAATTTTAGAGTGCTACTCCACGAAAAGCCATTTGCAGGAATGAATGGATCGGGAAAGCATAATAACTGGTCGTTGGGGACAAATTCATCAAAACATAAAAACCTTTTAGCTCCCGGGAAAACGCCAAAGGAAAACATTCGCTTTCTTACTTTTCTGGTAAATACGATTAAAGCAGTTCATGAGAACGCTGACTTACTCAGAGCCACAATCGCTTCAGCCGGTAACGACCACAGGTTGGGAGCAAATGAAGCTCCTCCGGCAATATTATCGATTTTCATCGGATCGCAGTTGACAAAGGTTCTGAATGACCTGGAAAAAAGTGTGACAGGTGAGGCGCTCTCTCCTGATCAAAAGACAGAATTAAAGCTCAATATTGGTAAGATACCACAAATACTTTTGGATAATACTGACAGAAACAGGACATCTCCATTTGCTTTCACTGGAAACAAATTTGAGTTTAGAGCTGTTGGTTCTACAGCGAATTGCGCAAATCCAATGATTGCTTTAAATGCTGCTGTTGCCAAACAGCTTCAGGAATTTAAGGGTGAAGTTGATGGATTAATTGCGAAAGGTGTCAAGAAGGATGAAGCTATTCTCAACATCCTCAGAGATTACATTAAAGTTTCAAAACCTGTTTTGTTTGAAGGTAACGGATACAGTGATGAATGGGTCGAAGAAGCAAAGAAAAGAGGCTTGCACAATGTAAATGGTACAGCTCACGCTCTTGATTTCCTCGTTGAGGATAAAGTTAAAGACCTTTATGAGCAATTGAATATCATGAATAACCGTGAGGTTGATTCAAGATATGAAATCAACCTTGAGGAATACCATATGAAAATACAAATTGAGTCACGCGTAATGGCTGATATGGCTTTAAATCATATGATTCCTGTGGCTTTGAAATACCAAAAGGGTATGATTGAAAGTGTTAAAGGCCTTAAAGATATTTTTGAAGCTGACTTTAAAGAGCACGCAGGCGATCATATTGCAATTATTGAAGAAATTTCATCAAGAGTAAAGGCTATAAGAAGACTAGTTTATGACATGATTGATGAGCGCAAAGTGGCTAATAAACTTACATCTCCAAAAGAGCAAGCTGTAGCGTACGGAGATAAGGTAAGGCCTTACTTCGATAAGATACGCTATGAAGTTGATAAGCTCGAATTAATCATTGATAATAACGACTGGCCATGGCCAAAATACAGGGAATTATTATTTACTAGATAAATAGTGATTTTGATATACTTATTGAAAAGCCTCACTAAACTGTGGGGCTTTTCTTTTGCAGTAGCTTTTTTTTGCTTATTTTGGTGCCTTAATTTACAAAGTATTAATATAGTTTAACAAAGTATTAACCTATATGAGTGGAATCAAATCAGCCTCAGGTCTAGTGTTATTATTCTTATTTGTTCAGTTAACTTCTTTTGCACAAAAGGATTACACCGGAGAGGCAGACGCAGCGTTTAAAAATTATTCGTTTCATCAAGCTATTGAATTGTACAAAAAGGCTTACTCAAAAGAGAAGAAGTTCGCTGAAAAAAAACGTATCCTTTTCAAGATTGGTCAGTCTTACTTCTATCTTCAGGATAATGAAATGGCAGAAAACTGGCTCTCGAAAGCTGATAAAGCCGGTTATTCAAACCCTGATGTGAAATATTTTTTAGCAGAATCATTAAGAAAGCAAGGGAAGTTTGAAGAAGCTCTTGTAGAGTATAAAAACTTTAAAGAGTTAGCCCCTGACGATAAACGAGGGCAAAGAGGGATTAAATCCTGTGAACTCGCTCAGGAGTGGAAAGATAATCCAACCCGCTACGAAGTGAGACCAGAGCAATTGCTCAACTCTAAACAAGCTGATTTTGCGCCAACTTTTGCTGATCGAAAGAATGATGAGATAATTTTCACCTCAACTCGTGAAGGTGCTACTGGAAACTCAATTGATCCAAATACGGGTCAAAATTACTCTTCACTTTTCTACAGTAAACAGGACAGAAAAGGAAAATGGATGGTTCCTACTCTTCTCGAAGGGTTGAGTACGGAAGAATCAAATGAAGGTGGTGCTACGATGGACAAGCGTTACAGAACACTTTTCTTTACTCGTTGTATCGACAAAAAGAACTCTGCAATGGGGTGTGATATTTACACAGCCAAGCAACGTGGCCGTTCTTATGCTGAGCCCGAAATAGTTCCAATTGATAAGCCTGATTCAAATGTTGTTGGTCACCCATCAATGGGACTTGATGACGAGTATATGTTCTTTGCATCAGATATGCCCGGAGGGAAAGGCGGAAAAGATATCTGGTTTGTGAAATATGACAGCCGAAAAAGAACATGGGGTGAGCCTGTGAATGTTGAAGGTGTCAATACTGATGGTGATGAAATGTATCCATTCATAAGAGAAGATGGAAATTTATACTTTGCCTCTAATGGCCACCCCGGAATGGGAGGTCTGGATCTCTTTAAATCTACTCGCCAGGGTGAGTCTGATTCATGGGGAGAAGTTGAGAACATGCAATACCCGATGAACTCTTCTTCAAATGACTTTGGAATTATCTTTGAAGGAAGTGAAGAAAAAGGATTTTTTAGTTCAGATCGCTCAGGTGGTCGCGGAGGTGATGATATTTGGAGCTTCCGTATTCCACCGCTCAAATTTGTTATAGATGGTATGGTAAGCGATGTTGAGACTGGCGAACCAATTCCAAATGCCACAATTGAAATGAAAGGAACTGATGGAAGTACCGTTCAGGTTACTACTGATGAATTGGGGTATTATCAATTCGATAAGAAAGAAGGATCTGATGAGCGTTACGTTAAAGCTAATACTTCTTATACATTACTTGTTTCTGCTGATGGTTACCTAAATGGTAAAGGACAAGAGACTACTGTAGGTGTTCAGCAATCAACACGATTCAAACACGACTTCAAACTTCAGTCAATTCAACAGGACGAAATCGAATTTCCAGAGGTTCGATACGATCTTGGCGAATGGGAGCTTCAGGTTAATGACTCTGTGAACTCTAAAGATTCACTCGATTACCTTTATCAGGTACTCGTTGATAACCCAAACATTGTTGTTGAGTTGATGGCGCATACTGATACGCGTGGTTCTTCAGCATCAAACCAAACTCTGTCTCAAAAACGTGCTCAAAGTTGTGTTGATTACTTGATTTCGAAAGGAATTGAAGAAGAGAGAATGGAAGCAAGAGGGTACGGTGAAAATGAACCGAGAATATCTGATGCTGAGATTGCTGATCTTCCAACTAAAGAAGAGAAAGAAGCCGCTCACCAGAAAAACAGACGTACAACATTTAGGGTAATTCGGGATGATTACGTTCCTAAAGATAATGGTGACTCTGGAGATCAAGAGCCTCAAATGAACAATGAGGGCGAACAGCCCATGGAAGGAGAAGGCTCTGAAACAGATTCAGAATAGAAAATAAACACATAATTTTAAGCATCCTGTTGGCTACCCGGCAGGATGCTTTTGTATTAATAGTAAGATGGAAAGATACAAAGCAAGAGGTGTTTCTGCTGATAAAGAAGATGTGCACAACGCCATCAAAAATGTTGATAAGGGCTTGTTCCCAAAAGCATTTTGTAAAGTTGTGCCGGATTATCTTACCGGATCTGACCAGCACTGTATTGTAATGCACGCTGATGGTGCTGGGACGAAATCTTCACTTGCATATGCTTATTGGAAAGAGACAGGTGATTTATCAGTATGGAAAGGAATAGCGCAAGATGCGTTAATCATGAATCTCGATGATTTGCTATGTGTTGGAATCACAGATAATATCTTACTATCAAGCACTATTGGTAGAAACAAATCCCTTGTTCCAGGAGAGGTTATTTCTGCTTTGATAAACGGAACTGAGGAATTACTCGAAGATTTGAGGAACTGGGGAATTGACATTCGCTCAACAGGTGGTGAAACAGCTGATGTTGGTGATTTGGTCAAAACCATAATCGTAGATTCTACCGTTGTAGCGCGTTCTGAACGAGATAACATCATTGATAACTCCAATATCAAACCTGGTAACGTAATTGTTGGGCTGGCATCATTTGGACAGGCGAGCTATGAAAATGAATACAACGGTGGAATGGGGAGTAATGGATTAACATCTGCCCGTCACGATGTGTTTAATAAATCGATAGCTGAAAAGTATCCTGAAACATTTGATAAGAGCATAGATGAAAATTTTGTTTACTCAGGTTCCAAAAAACTAACTGATAGCATTGAAGGAAGTGATGTAAATGCCGGTAAACTCGTTTTATCACCAACCCGTACTTATGCGCCTATCATGAAAAAAGTGTTTGAAAAATACCGCGATAAAATTGACGGAATGGTACATTGCAGCGGAGGAGCTCAAACTAAAATTCTTCACTTCATCGATGAACATCACGTGATTAAAGACTCACTTTTTGATACTCCGCCACTTTTTAACCTGATTCAAAAAGAATCCGGAACCGAATGGGAAGAGATGTACAAAGTCTTCAACATGGGGCATCGAATGGAAATATATACCGATCAAGATACTGCTGCTGATATTATTTCCATTTCAAAAGCGTTCGATGTTGATGCAAAAATTGTAGGAAGAGTAGAAGAAGGCGAAAAGCAATTGACAATTCGTTCTCAACACGGAGAATTTAACTACCAGTAAGATTAATGGATTTATTAAATAAACTAGAAGGAATAAAAGAGCGCTTTGTTGAAGTTGGTAAAATGATTACCGATCCCGAGATCATTGCTGATATGAAGCGTTACGTAAGGCTCAACAAAGAGTACAAAGACCTCGAGGAAATTGTCAAAGAATACGATGAGTATAAAGAACTCATTGGTAATCTTGAAACAAATAAAGAGATTATTAAAAGTGACGAAGATCCTGAGCTCAAGGAAATGGCAAAGGAAGAGTTGAGCGGAATGGAAGAGCAAAAGGAAGAAATGGAAGATAAGCTCAAGTATATGCTTATCCCTAAAGATCCTGAAGACGATAAAAATGCGATCATGGAGCTCCGTGCAGGAACAGGTGGAGACGAAGCCTGTATTTTTGTTCAGGATATGTTTCGCCTTTACACGATGTTTTTCAAAGAAAAAGGCTGGTCTTTTGAAGTTATCAACTCCACTGAAGGAACAGTTGCCGGACTCAAAGAAATCTCACTGAACGTTTCAGGTGAAGGAGCTTATGGAACACTCAAATTCGAGTCAGGTGTGCACCGTGTTCAGCGGGTACCAGATACTGAATCACAGGGAAGGGTACACACTTCAGCTATTACAATTGCTGTTTTACCAGAAGCTGAAGAAGTAGATGTTGAACTGAATATGTCTGATGTCAAAAAAGATACTTACCGCTCTTCCGGGGCTGGAGGACAGCACGTGAATAAGACTGAATCAGCCGTTCGACTTACTCACATTCCCACAGGAATGGTTGTTGAATGCCAGGATGGTCGTTCACAACACAAGAACTACGAAAAAGCGGTTCAGGTGATGCGTTCAAGACTTTATCAGGATGAGCTTGAAAAAAAGCAGGAAGAACGTGCAGCTCACCGTAAATCACTCGTGTCAACAGGTGACCGATCAGCGAAAGTGAGAACTTACAATTACCCACAAGGTAGAATTACAGACCACAGAATCAATAAAACCATCTACAACCTCAGTTCATTCATGAACGGAGACATTACAGAAATGCTTGAAGCATTGAAAATGGCAGAGAATGCCGAGAAACTCAAAGAAGGTGAAACCGCTTAATCGATAAAATTGTGAACCGGTCAGAACTCGTTGATCAAATCAAATCCAAAAGATCATTCCTCTGTGTGGGGCTGGATACTGATTTAGAGAAAATACCCAAACATCTTCTCGAGTTTGATGATCCAATCTTTGAATTCAATAAAAGAGTCATAGATGCCACAAAGAATTATGCAGTAGCCTATAAACCAAACATTGCATTTTATGAATCTCTCGGTTCAAGGGGCTGGGAATCCCTTAGGAAAACACTTGATCACATTCCGGGAAATATTTTCACAATAGCAGATGCTAAGAGAGGTGACATTGGGAATACCTCGGCCATGTACGCCAAAACTTTTTTTGATCACTATAACTTCGATTCAATCACAATTGCGCCATATATGGGGCACGACTCGGTGGAGCCGTTTAAGAAAGATGGAAAGTGGACTATAGTGTTGGCACTTACCAGTAATCCGGGAGCAAATGATTTTCAGCTATTGAAAACTGAAAGCGGTAAAAGGGTTTTTGAAGAAGTAATCGAAAAAAACCGTCAATGGTCAGATCCCGATCAGCTCATGTTCGTTGTAGGTGCTACTCGCGGAGAATTGATCGGAGAAGTACGAAAAGCAGCTCCTGATAACTTCTTTCTTGTTCCAGGTGTAGGCAAGCAGGGTGGCAGCCTTGAAAATGTAGCTAAATTCGGGATGATTGACGATTGCGGATTATTAGTGAATTCATCAAGAGGAATCATCTACGCTTCAAATGGAAGAAACTTTGCTGATAAAGCCGCAGAAAAAGCATCTGCTATTCAGAGTGAAATGTCAATTCTTCTTGAACGCTTCAATGTGTGCTAAATTCGTTTAGATTTTTTACCTTAGTCAAATGACTGAGGATTTTCTTCATCATATATGGCAAAACCAGGTCTTTAATCACAAAAACCTCACAACAACAGCAGGTGAGGAAGTGATAATATTAAAGCCGGGCATTCACAATCATTTAAGTGGCCCAGATTTCCACGAAGCACTCATCCAAATTGGCGATACAAAATGGGCCGGAAGCGTTGAAATTCATCTTTCCAGCTCAGATTGGTACCACCACAATCACGAAGACGACTCAGCTTACCACAATGTGATACTCCATGTTGTTTTCGAACACGACATTGTTGCTGATGGTTTTAAACAAATACCACTGCTAGAATTAAAAGGCAGAATTTCAAGGCAACAACTCAGTAAATACGAAACGCTTTCAGGATCTGACCAAAAAATACCCTGCTCCTCAATGATCAGTAATGTTGATGAATTTATTTGGCAAAACTGGATTGAGCGGTGTGCATTGAAACGGCTTGAGACCAAAAGTGAATTTATTCAACAACTGGACAACAAGTTTAATGGCGATCAAAAAAGATTGTTGCTCGTTCTGTTGTTCAGAGCCTTTGGATTTAAGTGGAATGCTGATCCTATGGAGGAACTCGCCAACCGAATTCCGATAAAAGAGATTGACAAAAACAATTTGTCTCAACAACAACTTGAGGCTTTATTACTGGGTCAGGCTGGTTTTTTAGAAGCAAGTGAAGCATCACCTTATCGAGATGAACTAAAGAAGGAATACAGTTTTTTAATGAATAAGTTTGGGTTGACTGAAATGAAACTCGGGGCATGGAAAACAGGTGGAGTAAGGCCTGCAAACTCACCTCATTTACGATTGGCGCAGCTCAGTTCGGTTCTGACCAAATGGAATGTATTCAATCAGCTTTTTAATAAAGGAAAAGCAAAAGAATTGATTGAGCTATTGCGTACAAAACCATCAGATTACTGGGAGGAGCATTACCGTTTGAGTCGCAAAACAAAAGGAAAGGTTCATTATCAATTGAGTTACAACGGAGCTTGCAATATTATTACAAACTCTGTAGTGCCTTTTCTCTATTTTATTGGAAATAAATGGGCCAATCATGATAGTGTTGAAAAGGCGATTAATCTTCTTGAACAATTACCTGCAGAAAAAAATGGCGTAATAAATAACTGGAAATCATTATCTTTGAAAATTAAGAACGGACTACAGTCTCAGGGAGCGTTGCATCTTTCAAAGAACTATTGTACTTTTAAGCGTTGCTTAGAGTGCGATATTGGAAAGAATATTTTAAAATGAATGCGTCATGATTGATAAAATTCAGGGATTTTTTGAGAAGCAGGCATTTGGCGTTTGTGAATGGTGGGGTGAGAAGCTCAATATGGAAATAGGCCAAATAAGGCTCTCATTCATCTATCTTTCCTTTTTAACTTTTGGTTCTCCAATTGTCATTTATTTAATAATGGCATTTATACTCAAGCATAAATATTGGTTTAAAAGACGTCAACCCACAATTTGGGAACTGTAGCAAGTGTTTGAGAGTTTTAAATATTTCAGGAATCTTTACTACGCATTAATCTTAATCGTATCAATTGTCCTTACAGGTACATTTGGATACATGGTTGTTGAATCGTATTCACTTCTCGATTCATTTTACATGACGGTGATTACCGTTTCAACAGTTGGCTTCAAAGAAGTTCACCCATTGAGCCAAGAAGGGAAAATTTTCACAGCCTTTTTGATTATCATTAGTTTTGGTACATTCGCCTATGCTGTATCATCGTTATCGCGATATCTAATCACAGGTGAAATAAAGTACTACTACAAAAACTATAAAGTGCATCAGGAAATAAAAAAGTTAAAAAACCACGTAATTGTTTGCGGATTTGGCCGCAACGGGCAAGAGGCTGTAAAATCACTTGAGGCATATGGCAAGAAAGTAGTGATTATTGAACGAGATGAGTTAGCTAAGGAAGCTCTACAGGACAATGGTAAACTCTATATTGAAGGAGACGCAACAAATGAAGATGTATTGCTCAAAGCTGGTTTAGATAAAGCATCTGCTCTTGTTACAACGCTACCAAAAGATAGTGAAAACGTATTTGTGGTTCTTACAGCAAAGGAGTTGAATCACGATTTGCGAATCATCAGCAGAGCTACTGCTTCAAGTTCAAACAGAAAATTAAAAATAGCCGGTGCAAATAACGTGATCATGCCAGATAAAGTTGGTGGGGCACACATGGCCAGCCTGGTTGTAACTCCTGATATCTATGAGTTTCTAGAGCGTATTTCAATGACAGGTCAGGATGATATTAATCTCGAAGAGCTCGATTTTAAAAATATTCCAGACGATTATCATAACAATTCCATCAAGCAGCTCAAAAAACATTTCGCCTCAAATTGTTTGATCATAGGCTATAAAGGATCTGACGGGCAATTTGTTGTGAATCCGTCAGATGACATGAAAATAGTCCCCCACAGTAAGCTTTTCGTATTGGGAACTCCCGATCAACTCACAAATTTAAAAGAAGAACTCAGTATTTAAATGAAAGTTCTCATATCAGGAGTCAATGGCCTAATTGGGAACGAAATTGCAAAGGAATTCTTTGGAAAAGCATCATTAACAGTCGGAACCGGAAGAGGACCACAGCGTTGTAGAAGCCTGGATCGGTATTCACAGCTCGATCTTTTAGAAAAAAGCAAAATCAAAATCGTGTTACACGAAATAAATCCGGATATAATAATACATGCTGGAGCTATTTCTCAAATTGACGTTTGCGAGGAAAACCGCGACATAGCATATCGTGCTAACGTTGAGGCAACTGAAGAGATAGCATCCTGGTGCTCTGACCGTGATAAGAAACTAATTTTTTTCAGCTTAGACTTTGTCTATGCTGGAAAATCATTCAGCTATGATGAACAGGATTATCAAAGCCCGGTCAACTATTACGGATATACCAAAATGCTTGCTGAAAAACGTATTCAAAGTGATCTCGAAAAATTCGCGATCATTAGGCCTGTACTGGTTTATGGGATAAAGGAAACAGCTGAGAGAGAAAATATTTTTTCCTGGCTAACGAGAGATTTGAAAGAGAGTAAAACAGTGAAAATTGTTTACGATCAATGGCGAAAACCAACATACGTAGGAGATGTTGCATCTGCTACTGCTTCAATTGTATTTGGTAATCTCACAGGGTCTTATAACATTTGTGGGCCGCAAGAATATTCGGTATTCGGTTTTGCACGGGAAATTGCAACTTTACTTGATACACCTTTGGCAAATGTTCAACCAGTATCTGGTAAGGAGCTGAATCAATCAGGTGAAAGGCCTCCCATCACAGGCTTTAGCTGTGTACGAGCAAAACGGGATTTTGATTACAATCCACAACCATTGAGCAATGTGATTACTCAAGTTTTGGATTGCTAGTTTTAAGCGTTCTTTATATTTGGCTGAATTATTAAAAAAACAAAGTACATGACTGGATTTACAAGGAAGTTATTAGTAGTTCTTTTGATCAACGTATTTGCATTCAATGTAAGTGCCATTGCCGAAGAAGGCAAAAGTGGAGAAGGTACCAAAGAAGAATTGACCCTGAGTCAAAAGATTGATAATAAATTTAGACCAGTTGTTGACGCAATAGCCGCTGTACTCTTTGTAGATCCTTTTGAAAAACTGGGACTTCACGATCCCACAGTGCGAGATTCAGCCGGTAATCCAGTTATCAATGCAAAAGGTGAAATCGTTACCCACCAAATACCACTCGTTGTAATATGGTTGATATCAGGAGCCATATTTTTCACACTTAGGATGAAATTTCTCAATGTATGGGGAGTAAAACACGCCATAGCATTGGTTAGGGGAGTTTATGATAATCCAGATGATGAAGGTGAAGTGAGTCACTTCCAGGCCTTGACAACAGCACTATCAGCAACAGTAGGTCTTGGAAACATAGCAGGTGTTGCAGTAGCTGTTTCATTAGGAGGTCCCGGTGCTACTTTATGGATGATTGTAGCCGGATTATTTGGGATGACTTCTAAATTTGTCGAATGTACATTAGGTGTAAAATACAGAACAATTGGTTTTGATGGTCGTGTTAGCGGAGGACCAATGTACTACTTGAGTCGCGGACTTGAAAAACGCAACCTCAAATGGTTAGGTAAGGTTCTTGCCGGACTATTTGCCATCCTATGTATTGGAGGATCTTTTGGCGGAGGTAATATGTTTCAGGCCAATCAAGCATTTGCTCAATTTTCAGGAGAGTTTACATTCATGCAGGATCACGGCTTTTGGTTTGGTGTTGTGATGGCAATTCTCGTTGGAATTGTAATTATTGGTGGAATAAGGAGTATTGCAAAAGTTACTGATAAAATTGTACCGGTTATGGTTGCTTCTTATGTGATTACAGCAATCGTAATTATCGGAATGAACTGGGCAAACCTGGGAGAAGGATTTGCAGCTATTTGGAACGGAGCATTCGATGCCGATGCACTCAAAGGAGGATTCCTGGGAGTATTGATTACAGGTTTCCAGCGTTCAGCTTTCTCAAATGAGGCAGGAGTAGGTTCTGCTTCAATTGCTCACTCAGCTTCAAAAACCAATGAACCGGTAAGTGAAGGTATTGTAGCATTGCTAGAGCCATTTATCGATACAGTTGTAGTTTGTACAATGACAGCTCTCGTGTTAATCTTTACAGGGTTTGCTGATGGAGGTCCTGAAAGTTTAGAAGGATCTGAACTTACAGCGGCAGCATTTTCAAGTGTATTCCCCTGGTTTAAATATTTATTGATCCTCGCAATTGTATTGTTTGCATTCTCAACAATGATCAGCTGGTCTTATTACGGATTAAAAAGCTGGACCTTCCTATTTGGTCAAAGCAAAGCTGCAGTTGTATCGTACAAAGTAATTTTCCTTTTATTCATTATCGTGGGAGCATCATCTAGCTTGGGAGCCGTTCTCGATTTTTCTGATATGATGATTCTAGGTATGGCCTTCCCCAACATATTCGGGATTTACTTCCTTGTAGGTGAAGTTAAGAAAGACCTTGATGATTACTTTAAACGTATTAAAACGGGTGAAATAAAAAGATTTAAATAAATTAGGGCGGTAAAATTTTGCCCTATGAAAAACCCTCTACAGGAAATATTTCATTTTACAAGAAGCGAGCGCAACGGAATTGTTGTGCTCGTTTTCATTATAGCCATATTGATCATAGCGCTAGCTTTACCCAATCGTTTTTACAGGCTAAACACTGAATTAGGAGTTGATGAGAAAGCCAGCGATAGCTTGCTGGCTGAGTATCGGTCAAAATTGGTGAAAACAAAATCAAAGTACAGTAACCAAAGCAGTGATGAAAATAGGTCATGGTCAGAACCGAACGATGTCCCCGTTGCTGGCAAAAAACCCGTGAAGAAGGAGCGGAAACGATTTCAATTTGATCCAAATTCACTCTCCGCAGATAGCCTTGAACTACTCGGCTTTAAAGATTACGTTGCTGATAATATTGTGAAATACAGAAAACACGGAGGACATTTTATAAAGCCTGCAGATTTAAAAGAAATTTACTACATTGATACAAACCTTGTTGATGAGCTGGCTGGATACATGCATATTTCGAAAAGAAAACAACGGTTTGATTCCACCGGCTCTGACCGTAAAACTGATACATTAATAGCTGAAACCAAAATAGATAGTATAGCCAAAGACACCATTGAAAAAGATAAGTACGAGAATTTAACATTTGAATTGAATGCCTGTAAAGCTGAAGAGTTACAGAAAATTTACGGAATTGGACCGGCCTATTCAAACAGGATTATAAACTACAGAGATTTACTGGGAGGATATTTAAGCGTTGGTCAACTCAAAGAAGTTTATGGAATAAGTGATAGTTTGTACAGCCAAATAGCTCCGTATTTCAAGGTGACTAATAGAGACTCAATTCAAAAAATTGATATCAATAATACTGATGCTTATGAAATAGGAAGGCATCCTTATATCACAAATCATCTCGCCATTCAAATAGAAACATACAGGAGGGAGAACGGGAAATTTGAAAACCTTGAAGACTTGCGCGAACAAGGCTTGCTAAATGACGTTTTATACATTAAAATTGCACCCTATCTTAAAGTGACAAAAAAGTAGAGAATCAACATTTTATATTTTTTATTATGAATTTTGAAATGACAGAAAATCAGCGAATGATCCAGGACATGGTTCAGGATTTCGCTGAAAAAGAAATAAAGCCAAATGTCCTTAAGTGGGACGAGGATCAAACTTTTCCGGTTGACCTAATGAAAAGAATGGGCGAACTGGGATTACTAGGTGTACTTGTTCCTAACGAATATGGTGGATCTGGTTTTGGCTACTTTGAATATGTAACAGCAATCTCAGAAATTTCAAGAGTTTGCGGAGCCGTAGGTTTATCGATGGCTGCTCACAACTCACTCTGTACTGGTCACATACTCCAGTTTGGAAATGAAGAACAAAAGAAGAAGTACCTTCCAAAGTTAGCTTCAGGTGAATATATTGGCGCCTGGGGTTTGACCGAAGCCAATACAGGATCTGATGCAATGCGTATGAAGGTTACTGCTAAAAAAGACGGCAACGAATGGGTAATTAATGGGGCCAAAAACTGGATTACACATGGTATTTCAGGAGATGTAGCCGTAGTTTTAGCCAGAACCGGAGATTTACTGGATAGTCACGGAATTACAGCTTTCATCGTTGAACGTGGAACCCCTGGTTTCTCAGGCGGAAAAAAAGAGAATAAATTAGGGATGCGTGCCAGCGAAACAGCTGAAATGATTTTTGAAGATTGCCGCGTACCAGAAGAAAACGTACTCGGTGAAGTAGGAGATGGTTTCGTACAGGCAATGAAAGTACTTGACGGAGGCCGTATTTCTATTGCAGCTCTATCTATAGGAATAGCAAAAGGAGCATTTGATGCTGCCAAGCAATATTCAAAAGAACGTGAGCAATTTGGTCAGCCAATTTCTAAATTCCAGGCAATAGCATTCAAACTTGCTGATATGGCAAGCGAAATTGAAGCAGCTGAATTGCTGACGATGCAAGCTGCAGATATGAAAAACAGAGGTGAGAGAATGACTAAAGAATCAGCAATGGCTAAGTACATGGCATCTGAGGTTTCTTGCCGAGCTGCTAATGAAGCCGTTCAAATCTTTGGTGGTTATGGGTACACGAAAGAATACCCAGTTGAGAAATTCTACCGTGATTGTAAGCTTTGTACAATCGGTGAAGGAACATCAGAAATTCAAAAGCTCGTTATCGCACGAGAAATATTAAAATAAGCTTGGAGATCTGAAAATTAGATTTACTTTTGCCGGACTTACGAAAGGAGGTGGTTAAGAATTATGCTAGTTATACCAGTTAAAGAAGGCGAATCAATAGAAAGAGCCTTAAAAAAGTACAAGAAAAAATTTGAGCGCACAGGCGTTATGCGTGAACTAAGGGATCGTCAAAAATACACGAAACCTTCAATGGAGCGCAGAGAGCAAAAGATCAAAGCAATATATAAGCAACAGCTTAGACAGGAAGAAGAATAACATATTCTCTCCTTAAAAATTTTTGGACCTATAGAGGAAAAGTGTTTTTAAATCACTACCTTTATAGGTCCAATTTGTTTGTGAAAAATGTTGCCAATCGAGAAGTTCATCAGATATATAAAACTTGAAAAGCGCTACTCTGATCATACAGTTACAGCTTATCAAAATGATCTATTAGCTTTTCAGCAGTTTTTAGATGAAACATTGGAAGACAACTACAACCTTACAGACATCAACTATCAAATAATTCGTTCATGGATACTCAAACTCGTGAACGAAGGGATGGAAAATACATCGGTCAATCGAAAGATCTCAACTCTAAAGTCCTTTTTCAAATTCCAGTTGAGAAAAAGAACCATCCAAACCAATCCCACTCAAAAAATCATAGCTCCTAAAAACAAGAAACGACTTCCACAGTTTGTATCACAATCTGATATGGACAAACTTTTCAGCCACTCAGATTATTTTACAGATGATTGGGTTGGGTGCAGGGATCAATTATTGATTGAAATGCTGTATCAAACCGGAATGCGAACATCAGAGTTGATCAACTTAACACACGACCAGCTCGATTTAAACCGCGGACTAATAAAGGCCATTGGTAAGGGGAATAAGGAACGCTATGTGCCCATAACAAAAGAGCTCCGTAATTTAATCGATAAATATTTGAATCACAGTCAGAACCCAAAAACTGTTGATGAAGACGTGCTTTTTGTCACCGAAAAAGGAAATAAAATGTACCCAAAACTCGTATATAATACTGTGCGAAATTGTCTGGATCAAATAACAACTATAGAGAAAAGAAGTCCGCATGTGTTGAGGCATACCTTCGCTACTCACCTTCTCAATAAGGGAGCAGAGCTAAATACAATAAAGGAGTTATTGGGTCATTCAAACCTATCCGCTACAGAAGTTTATACGCATAATTCATTTGAAAAATTAAAAGACATTTATAAACACGCCCATCCAAGGGCCTAAAATCATTAGATATGAAATTAGACATTCAATCCGTACATTTTGATGCCGATCAAAAATTAGTTGATTTCATACAGCGCAAAGCTGATAAACTAGAACAGTATTTTGATGGAATAATTTCAGGTGAAGTAATCCTAAGAGTAGAAAATACAGAAGACAAGACCAATAAGATTGTAGAAATGAAACTCGAAATACCTGGTAATAACCCATTTGCAAAAAAGCAATGCAAAACTTTTGAAGAAGCTACTGATAGTTGCGTAGAAGCCCTTCGCAGACAAATCAAAAAGACAAAAGAAAAATTGCGTACACATTAGGTGAAAAAAAAGAAATAAAGTTTGCACGAAATATTTTTGTTATTACATTTGCAGTCCTTTTAAAAGAAAGGGCTGTTTTTTTGCAGCAAAAGCCAATGTAGCTCAGCTGGCTAGAGCAGCTGATTTGTAATCAGCCGGTCGGGGGTTCGAGTCCCTCCATTGGCTCGTTCTTTAAAATGTTTAGATTGGGGAGATACCGAAGCGGTCAAACGGGGCAGACTGTAAATCTGTTGGCTACGCCTTCGTAGGTTCGAATCCTGCTCTCCCCACTTTGATTTAAGCGGGAGTAGCTCAGCTGGCTAGAGCATTAGCCTTCCAAGCTAAGGGTCGCGGGTTCGAATCCCGTTTCCCGCTCTAAATAAATAAGTGTTCGTCACTTGTTTATTTTTTTAAGTGAGAAGCAAGATTGGTGATGTGAAGAGAAAGTTTCTCACACGATTGCCAATGTAGCTCAGAGGTAGAGCACTTCCTTGGTAAGGAAGAGGTCACGGGTTCAATTCCCGTCATTGGCTCTAAGGTGGCGTATTTAAACGATGAAAATTATATATTAAAAGAGGAATTAATTAACTAATTCAAAAGCTATGGCTAAAGAAACTTTTGATCGTTCCAAACCGCACATTAACATAGGTACGATAGGTCACGTTGACCACGGAAAAACAACTTTGACAGCTGCAATTACTACTGTTCTTTCAGGACAGGGATTGTCAGATCAGCGCGATTTCGATACTATCGATAACGCTCCTGAAGAAAAAGAACGTGGTATTACAATTAATACATCACACGTTGAATATACAACAGATAAGCGTCACTACGCTCACGTTGATTGCCCAGGTCACGCTGACTACGTTAAGAACATGATTACTGGTGCTGCCCAAATGGACGGTGCTATTTTGGTAGTTGCTGCAACTGATGGTCCAATGCCACAAACTCGTGAGCACATTCTACTTGCACGTCAGGTAAACGTACCTGCAATTGTAGTTTTCATGAACAAGGTTGACCTTGTTGATGATGAAGAACTACTTGAGCTTGTGGAAATGGAAATTCGTGAGTTACTTTCATTCTACGACTTTGACGGAGATGAAACACCAGTTATTCAAGGTTCTGCACTTGGTGCACTTAACGGTGAAGAAAAGTGGGTGAACAAAGTAGTAGAATTGATGGAAGCAGTTGATAACCATATTCCATTGCCTCCACGTGATGTTGATAAAGAATTCTTGATGCCAGTTGAGGATGTATTCTCAATTACAGGTCGTGGTACAGTTGCTACTGGACGTATCGAGTCTGGCGTTGTTAATACTGGTGACGATGTTGAAATCTCAGGAATGGGATCAAACATGAAATCTACTATTACCGGTGTTGAGATGTTCCGTAAAATCCTTGATAGAGGAGAAGCAGGCGATAACGTAGGTCTTCTTTTAAGAGGTATTGATAAAAAGGAAATTAAACGTGGTCAGGTAATTGCTAGACCAGGAACAATCACTCCTCACACTAAATTTAAAGCTGAGGTTTATATCCTTAAGAAAGAAGAAGGTGGACGTCACACTCCATTCCACAATAAATACCGTCCACAGTTCTACTTAAGAACTACAGACGTTACTGGTGAAATTCTTCTTGATGAAGGTCGTGAAATGGTAATGCCAGGTGACAACCTAACAATTACTGTTGAATTGATCGCGCCTGTAGCTATCAACACAGGTCTTAAATTCGCAATTCGCGAAGGTGGACGTACAGTTGGTGCTGGTCAGGTTACTGAAATTATTGAGTAATTATTGCTCTCAATACTTGAAATTATATCGAAGGTGTCC
Organism: Salibacter sp.; assembly: GCF_031581065.1. Classification (NCBI taxonomy): domain Bacteria; kingdom Pseudomonadati; phylum Bacteroidota; class Flavobacteriia; order Flavobacteriales; family Salibacteraceae; genus Salibacter; species Salibacter sp. The sequence goes on along the minus strand of NZ_JAVLBN010000001.1, from coordinate 80,475 downwards.
CGTTTTTACGGGATACCTTTCGCTATGAATAAAGGTTTACGGGTGTAGCTCAACTGGTAGAGCACTGGTCTCCAAAACCAGGGGCTGTGGGTTCGATTCCTACCACCCGTGCAAATTTTAACGGCAATGAATAGTATCACGAATTACATAAAAGAATCATATAACGAGCTTCGTCATAAGGTTACATGGCCAACATTAAAAGAATTACAGGGGAGTTCTGTTTTGGTTCTTATTACTAGTTTGATCATTGCTCTTATCGTTTATGGAATGGATGCTGGTTTCGGTCAAATCTTAGGGTTCATTTATGAAACAATTTATTAACCCTCTACTGATTGTATGATGACTGAAGAAAAGAAAGAAATAGAAAAAAAGTGGTACGTTGTACGTGCTGTTAGTGGTAAGGAAAAAAAGGTTAAAGAGCAGCTCGAAGTAGAAATAAGTAGGTTGAATCTTGAGGATTATGTTTCTCAGGTTTTAATACCCACCGAAAAAGTTTATCAAATAAGAAATGGTAAAAAGATTTCTAAGGAGAGAAACTTTTTCCCTGGCTACGTTCTTATAGAAGCTGCTTTGACAGGTGAAATACCACACATTGTTAAGAATGTAACCAATGTAATTGGTTTTCTCGGAGCTACTAAAGGAGGAGATCCTGTCCCAATGAGACAGGCAGAGGTCAATAGAATATTAGGAAAGGTAGATGAATTAGCAGATAGTGACGAGGAAGTAAATATCCCTTACATTGTCGGTGAATCAGTAAAGGTGATTGATGGTCCATTTAACAACTTTACAGGTGTTATTGAGGAAATCAATGAAGAGAAGAAGAAGCTCAAGGTAATGGTTAAAATCTTTGGTAGAAAGACGCCACTTGAGTTGAATTATATGCAAGTTGAAAAAGAATAATTGAATTGCTCATCGTTTCAAATGCTTCCCTTTGAGCGATAGATTAAATAGAGAAATAGAAAAATGGCTAAAGAGGTAAGTAAAATAGTAAAACTTCAGGTAAGAGGAGGAGCAGCTAATCCATCTCCACCTGTAGGTCCAGCACTTGGTGCAGCTGGAGTTAACATCATGGAGTTCTGTAAGCAGTTTAATGCCAGAACCCAAGATAAGCAAGGGAAGGTATTGCCAGTTGTAATTACAGTTTATGGCGATAAATCCTTTGACTTTGTTGTTAAAACTCCACCGGTAGCTGTTCAATTAAAGGAAGCATCTAAGTTAAAAACAGCTTCGCCTGAACCTAACAGAAAAAAGGTAGCTACTTTAACGAAAGATCAGATTAAGGCTATTGCTGAAGACAAAATGCCTGATCTAAACTGCTTTACTGTAGAGTCGGCAATGGAAATGGTAGCCGGTACTGCTAGAAGCATGGGAATCATCGTTAAGTAATTGTTGAATTAGGTTAAAATTGAATCATGTCTAAGTTGACTAAAAATAGAAAAGAGGCGGAGTCTAAACTAGAAGCCGAAAAGGCTTACACATTAGGTGAAGCTTCTGGACTAGTAAAAGAAATATCAAATACTAAATTTGATTCATCAGTTGATCTGGCTATTCGTCTTGGTGTTGATCCAAGAAAAGCTAATCAAATGGTGAGAGGTTCAGTTTCATTGCCACACGGAACCGGGAAAGACGTTAAAGTTCTTGTTCTTTGCACTGCAGATAAAGAAGAAGAAGCTAAAGATGCCGGTGCTGATTACGTTGGTCTTGATGAATATATCGACAAGATCAAAGGTGGATGGACTGATGTAGACGTTATCATTACAATGCCTTCAGTTATGGGGAAAGTTGGTGCTCTAGGTCGTATTTTAGGACCAAGAGGTTTAATGCCAAACCCTAAAACGGGCACTGTAACGATGGATATTGCGAAAGCAGTAAAAGATACTAAAGCCGGTAAAATTGACTTTAAAGTCGATAAATACGGTATTATCAACACAACTGTTGGTAAAGCTTCTTTTACAGCTGAGCAAATCAAAGAAAATGCAAGTGAGTTGTTACAAACTATATTAAAGTTGAAGCCAACTGCGGCTAAAGGTACTTATGTGAGAAGTATTTTTATGTCCAGTACAATGAGCCCCAGTATACAGATTGAACCCAAATCAGTTGGTGCTGTAGGGGCTTAACAATCCTTTAACCGAACGAATAAAAGTTAGAGATGACCAGAGAACAAAAGAATCAAGAAATTGCCAATTTGGCTGAAACTCTTTCCAGCAATGGTATAATATACCTCGCTGACATCTCTGGACTCGATTCTTCGAACACTTCTAAGCTTAGAAGAATGTGCTTCAAAAAAGAAGTGCATATTAAAATGGTCAAAAACACTCTTTTGGCTAAAGCGATAGAAAAAGTAGAAGATAAAGATTTTGGTGAAATACCAACAGTTTTAAATGGAAGTACTTCTCTGATGATTTCAGAGACAGGTAATGTTCCCGCAAAACTGATCAAAGAGTTCAGAAAAAAAGAGGAAAAGCCTTTATTGAAGGCAGCCTATATTGACGAGTCAGTTTATATTGGAGATGATCAATTAGAAATGCTTGCAGCGCTCAAGTCTAAAGACGAGCTTATTGCAGATGTGGTTTCTATACTACAATCTCCTGCGAAAACTGTTATCTCTCAATTACAGTCTGGTAAAGATAAATTGTCAGGAGTTGTTAAAGCTCTTGCAGATAGAGAAGAATAAAAATTGTTGAATCAACTTTCGAAAAATCCAATACAATGGCAGATTTAAAATCGTTTGCTGACCAATTAGTAAACTTAACTGTTAAAGAAGTTAACGAATTAGCAGATATTCTCAAAGAAGAATACGGAATTGAACCAGCAGCTGCGGCTGTTGCTGTAGCCGGACCAGGTGGTGGCGGTGAAGGCGAAGAAGCTGAAGAACAAACAGAATTTACTGTAGTTCTCAAAGCTGCAGGCTCTCAAAAACTTAAAGTAGTTAAAGCTGTAAAAGAACTTACCGGTCTCGGGCTTAAAGAAGCTAAAGAAATCGTTGATGGTGCTCCTAAAGAAATTAAAGAAGGAGTTGCTAAAGACGAAGCTGAATCACTTAAGTCACAACTTGAAGAAGCCGGTGCTGAAGTTGAGCTCAAGTAATATAGCTCCCAGCTTTAAATAAGCTTATTTTGCAAGGTTTAGACCCCTCTGTGGGTCTAAACCCTCTTGTGTTTATAGACGTTTTTAGTTCTAACTTTTCCATTTAATGTCCATGGCTGATACGAAAAAGAACCAAAGGATTTCATTCGCGACTATCAAGAATCAACTCGATTATCCTGATTTCCTTGATATCCAGGTTCAATCATTTAAAGACTTTTTTCAACTCGAGACTACTCCAGATAAAAGAGAAAACGAAGGACTCTACAAGGTATTTGCTGAAAATTTCCCGATAACGGATGCTCGCAATAACTTTGTACTGGAATTTCTCGATTATTATGTGGATCCTCCTCGTTATTCAATGGATGAAACCATTGAAAGAGGTCTTACTTACAGTGTTCCATTAAAAGCTAAGCTGAAACTTTATTGTACAGATCCCGAACACGAAGATTTTGAAACAATCGTTCAGGATGTGTACCTCGGTACTATTCCGTATCTTACTCCAATGGGGTCTTTTATCGTGAATGGTGCAGAGCGTGTTATAGTTTCTCAGTTGCACAGATCACCAGGCGTGTTCTTTGGGCAAAGCTATCACGCCAATGGTACTAAGTTGTACAGTGCTCGTGTAATTCCTTTTAAAGGATCCTGGATTGAGTTCGCTACTGATATCAATAGCGTAATGTACGCTTACATTGATAGAAAGAAAAAGCTTCCGGTTACTACTCTCTTGAGAGCTATCGGCTACGAAGGCGATAAAGAAATCCTCGAGATTTTTGACCTTGCTGACGAAATCAAAGTCTCTAAAACAGGTCTCAAAAAAGTTACTGGTAGAAAACTTGCTGCTCGTGTCTTGAAAACGTGGTTTGAAGACTTCGTTGATGAAGATACTGGTGAAGTTGTTTCTATTGAACGTAACGAAGTAATTGTAGATCGTGAAACTGTAATCGAAGATGAGCATGTTGAGCTTATTCTCGATGCTGGTGTTAAAACAATCCTTCTTCATAAAGAAGATGTAAACGCTGCAGATTATGCGATCATTTACAACACTCTCCAAAAAGATCCTTCAAATTCTGAAATTGAAGCAGTAGAACACATTTATCGTGTATTGCGTAACGCTGAGCCGCCAGATGAAGAAACTGCTCGCGGTGTTATCGAGAAGTTGTTCTTCTCTGACAAGCGTTATGATCTTGGTGAAGTAGGACGATTCAGAATTAACAAGAAACTCGACCTTGACCTCGACATGGAAAACCGTGTTCTGACCAAGGTTGATATTATTTCTATAATCAAGTATTTGATTGAATTGATCAACTCTAAAACTGATGTTGATGATATCGATCACTTGAGTAACCGAAGAGTACGTACTGTTGGAGAGCAGCTTTACAACCAGTTTGGTGTTGGGCTTGCTCGTATGGCACGTACAATTCGTGAAAGAATGAACGTTCGTGATAATGAGGTCTTCACACCAATTGACCTTATTAACGCGAAAACACTTTCTTCTGTAATTAACTCATTCTTTGGTACGAACCAGCTATCTCAGTTCATGGATCAAACGAATCCACTTTCTGAGGTAACGCACAAAAGACGTTTGTCTGCACTGGGGCCAGGCGGTCTTTCTCGTGAACGTGCTGGATTTGAGGTTCGAGATGTACACTACACGCACTACGGTCGCTTGTGTACGATCGAAACACCTGAAGGTCCAAACATCGGTTTGATATCTTCTCTTTGTGTTTACGCGAAAGTGAATAAACTCGGATTTATCGAGACGCCTTACCGTAAAGTTGATGAAGGGAAAATAGGAACTGAAAAGGATGATATCATTTACCTTTCAGCCGAAGAGGAAGATGGCCGCACAATTGCGCAGGCTAACGCTCCGGTTAAAGATAATGGTACTTTCGAAAACGACAGAATTAAATCAAGATACGAAGGTGACTTCCCTGTTGTGGAACCAAATGATGTAAATCTGATGGACGTAGCTCCTAATCAGATCGCATCGATAGCAGCATCACTTATTCCATTCCTCGAGCACGATGATGCCAACCGTGCATTGATGGGATCTAACATGCAGCGTCAGGCAGTTCCGCTTTTAAAAGCTGAAGCACCTGTTGTGGGAACCGGCCTTGAAGGCAGAGTTGCTCGCGACTCAAGAGTTCTCATGAACGCTGAAGGTTCTGGTACAGTAGAATACGTGGATGCACGTGAAATCCACATCCGCTACGATCAGGATGAAAATGACGAAAAGGTGAGTTTTGACAACGATCCTGTTGTTTACAACCTCACTAAATTCTCAAAAACAAACCAGGGTACAGTTATTAACCTGAAACCAATCGTAAGAGTTGGTGATAGAGTTGAAGAAGGACAGGTACTCTGCGAGGGTTATGCAACTGAAAATGGTGAATTAGCTCTCGGTCGGAACCTTAAAGTGGCCTTCATGCCGTGGAAAGGATACAACTTTGAGGATGCCATCGTTGTAAGTGAGAAAATCGTGAAAGACGATGTTTACACATCAATTCACGTAGAAGAATTCTCACTCGAGGTTCGCGATACAAAACGCGGCCTTGAAGAACTTACAGCTGACATACCAAACGTTTCTGAAGAAGCTACCCGAAACCTTGACGAACATGGGTTGATCCGTGTGGGTTCTGAAGTAAATGAAGGAGATATCCTTATCGGTAAAATTACTCCTAAAGGAGAGAGCGATCCAACACCTGAAGAAAAACTCTTAAGAGCGATCTTTGGTGATAAAGCTGGTGATGTGAAAGATGCATCACTCAAAGCCGGACCATCAATGCAGGGTGTGGTTATCGACAAAAAACTCTTCTCAAGAGTACTTAAAGATAGAAGACAGAGATCGAAGGATAAAGATATCCTCGATAAAATGGATGCTGAACACGAAAAGGTTGTTGCTGAGTTAAAATCAGAAATGGTTGAAAAACTGTTTGGCATCGTATCTGGAAAAACTTCTCAGGGTGTGTTTAACAACTACCGCGAAGAAGTAATTAAGAAAGGTACCAAGTTCACGCAAAAGATTTTGTCAACGCTTGACTTTGACGAAATCAATCCTGCTGGATGGACCACTGATGATGAAAAGAACGAACTGATTGCTCGTTTATTTGTAAACTACAAACGTAAATTGAACAAAGCAATTGGTGAGTGGAGAAGAAAGAAATTCCAGGTATCTGTTGGTGATGAATTACCATCGGGAATTGTACAGCTTGCTAAAGTTTTCGTTGCGAAAAAACGCAAACTAAAAGTAGGTGATAAAATGGCTGGTCGCCACGGTAACAAAGGTATTGTTGCCAAAGTAGTTAGAGAGGAAGACATGCCATTCCTCGATGACGGAACACCAGTTGATATTGTACTTAACCCACTTGGTGTTCCATCACGAATGAATCTCGGTCAGATTTACGAAACAGTTCTCGGTTGGGCCGGTGAAAAACTAGGTGTTCGTTTTGCGACTCCAATTTTTGACGGTGCTCGAGTAGCTGATATCGATGAATGGGCTCAAAAAGCTGACATTCCAAAACTCGGTAGAACTTATCTTTACGATGGTGGTACCGGAGAACGTTTTGATCAGCCATCAACAGTAGGTGTTGTTTACATGCTTAAACTACACCACCTCGTTGACGACAAAATGCACGCTCGTTCTATTGGACCTTACTCGCTCATTACGCAGCAACCATTGGGTGGTAAAGCTCAATTTGGTGGACAGCGTTTTGGTGAAATGGAGGTTTGGGCTCTTGAAGCTTTTGGTGCTTCAAACATTCTCCAGGAAATATTGACTGTTAAGTCTGATGATGTTATCGGTAGAGCAAAAGCTTACGAGTACATTGTAAAAGGAGAAAACATGCCTAAACCGGGTATTCCTGAATCATTTAACGTGTTGTTACACGAGATGAGAGGTTTGGGACTTAACATTTCATTGGAGTAATTTGATTTACTGACTTTAAATTATTTTTAGCAATATGGCTATAAAAAAAGAGCAAAAACTGAATAGTAACTTCGATAAAATCGTCATTTCACTGGCATCACCAGAAATGGTTCTCGAGCGTTCAAGTGGCGAAGTATTGAAGCCAGAAACAATAAATTACCGAACCTACAAGCCTGAGCGTGACGGTCTTTTCTGTGAGCGTATTTTTGGCCCTGTCAAAGATTATGAATGTCACTGTGGTAAATACAAGCGTATTCGTTACAAAGGAATCGTTTGTGACAGATGTGGTGTTGAAGTAACAGAGAAGAAAGTACGTAGAGAGCGCATGGGACACATCGCGCTTGTAGTGCCGGTAGCTCACATTTGGTACTTCAAATCACTTCCAAATAAAATTGGTTACCTACTCGGTTTGCCAACTAAAAAACTGGATTCAATCATTTACTACGAGCGTTATGTAGTAATCAATCCGGGGCAGGCAGTAGATGCTGAAGGTGAGCCTTACCAGGCATTGGAATTCCTCACTGAAGAGGAATACCTCGATGCTCTTGAAAGACTTCCAAATCGCAGCGAAAATCAACACCTCGATGACGATGATCCTAACAAGTTCATCGCCAAAATGGGGGCTGAGGCTCTTTATGGATTGTTGAAGAGACTGGATCTCGATCAACTTTCTTATGATCTGCGCCACAAAGCAAATACTGAAACATCTCAACAACGTAAAAATGAAGCACTAAAACGTCTTCAGGTTGTTGAAGCATTCCGCGATGCAAACTCAAGAATGGAAAACCGTCCTGAGTGGATGATCGTGAAAGTTGTTCCGGTAATTCCACCAGAGTTGAGACCTCTTGTTCCACTAGATGGTGGCCGATTTGCGACATCGGATCTGAACGACCTCTACAGAAGAGTAATCATTAGAAATAACAGACTTAAGAGATTGTTGGAAATCAAAGCTCCTGAAGTAATTCTCAGAAATGAGAAACGTATGCTCCAGGAAGCTGTTGATTCATTATTCGATAACTCTCGTAAGTCGAGTGCAGTTAAAACGGAATCGAACCGTGCTCTTAAATCGCTTTCTGATTCATTGAAAGGTAAGCAAGGACGTTTTCGTCAGAACCTACTCGGTAAGCGTGTTGACTATTCAGCGCGTTCGGTTATCGTTGTTGGTCCTGAATTGAAAATGCACGAATGCGGATTGCCTAAAAATATGGCAGCTGAGCTTTACAAACCTTTCATAATTCGTAAGCTGATTGAAAGAGGTATTGTGAAGACAGTAAAATCTGCTAAGAAGATCGTAGATAAAAAGGAACCGGTTGTATGGGATATTCTTGAGAATGTACTCAAAGGACACCCGGTACTACTCAACCGTGCTCCTACACTTCACCGTTTAGGTATTCAGGCGTTCCAGCCAAAACTTGTTGAGGGAAAAGCAATTCAGCTTCACCCATTAGCATGTACGGCATTTAACGCTGACTTTGACGGTGACCAGATGGCTGTTCACCTTCCATTGGGAAATGCAGCGATTTTGGAAGCTCAACTGTTGATGCTCGGGTCACACAATATTTTGAACCCTGCTAACGGAGCTCCTATTACTGTACCTTCTCAGGATATGGTACTCGGTCTTTACTACATTACTAAAAGCCGTAAGTCAACAAAAGAACACCCAATTAAAGGTGAAGGTCTTACATTCTATTCTCCGGAGGAAGTAAGAATTGCTTTCAACGAGAAAAAGCTCGACTTACACGCTAATATCAAATGTAAAGTCAATGTTCTTGAAAACGGAGAGTTGGTCAATAAAGTAATTGAAACAACTTGTGGCCGTATCCTTTTCAATGAAGTTGTTCCTACTGAAGTTGGTTATATCAATGATCTTCTTACGAAAAAGTCATTGCGTAATATTATCAGCTCTATCTTGAAGCTCACAGGCGTTTCCAAAACAGCGAAATTCCTCGATGATATTAAGGGACTAGGATATTACTGGTCATTTAAAGGTGGACTTTCTTTCAACATTGAGGATGTAATCATCCCTGAAGAAAAAATGCCACTTATTGAAGATGCTCAATCGCAGGTTGATGAGGTTATCGCGAACTACAACATGGGTCTGATTACAAATAACGAACGTTACAACCAGATCATTGATGTTTGGACGCACACGAACTCGAAGTTGACAAACATCCTGATGAATCGTCTCGAAAATGATAATCAGGGATTCAACTCGATATATATGATGTTCCACTCCGGAGCACGTGGTTCTAAAGAGCAGATTCGTCAGCTCTCTGGTATGCGTGGTTTGATGGCGAAACCGAAAAAATCTGGTTCGCAGGGTGGTGAAATTATTGAAAACCCAATTCTTTCTAACTTTAAGGAAGGATTGAGTATCCTCGAGTACTTTATCTCAACTCACGGTGCACGTAAAGGTCTTGCCGATACAGCCCTTAAAACGGCCGATGCCGGTTACCTTACACGTAGGCTCGTTGATGTTGCTCAGGATGTTGTGATCACTGAAGAGGATTGCGGTACGCTTCGCGGACTTGTAGCAACAGCTCTCAAGAAGAACGAAGATATCGTTGAACCACTTCATGAACGTATCCTGGGGCGTGCATCAGTTTATGATATTTACCATCCAGAAACTGATGAATTGATCGTTTCTGCCGGTGAATTCATTCACGAAGATGAGGCAATGAAGATCGAAGAAGCAGGTATTGAAGAAGTTGAAATTCGTTCAGCTCTTACTTGTGAAACGATCCGCGGAGTTTGTTCCAAGTGTTATGGTCGGAACCTTGCAACCGGTGGTGAAGCACAGAAGGGCGAATCAGTTGGTGTAATCGCAGCTCAGTCAATTGGTGAGCCTGGTACACAGCTTACACTTCGTACTTTCCACGTTGGTGGTACTGCTTCTAACATCGCTGCAGAGTCTAAGGTAACAGCAAAAGCTGATGGTAAAGTAGAAATCGATGAGCTTAGAACAGTTGAGAAAGAAGACGAACTAGGCGAAAAGATAGAAGTTGTTATTGGCCGTTCAGCTGAAATGAGGTTGATCGATCCAAAATCTAACAACGTTATTGCGACAAATAATATTCCTTACGGTTCACTATTGAAAGTGAAGAACGGTGCTAAGGTGAAAAAAGGAGATGAGATTTGCTCCTGGGATCCTTACAATGCTGTTATTCTTTCTGAGGTAACTGGTAAGGTTGAATTTGAAGATATTGAAGAAGGTGTAACTTATCGTGAAGAGTCTGATGAACAAACAGGCTTTAAAGAGAAAGTTATTACTGAACGTAGAGACAGAACGAAAAACCCAACTATTAAAGTAACTGATAAAAAAGGTGAAGTTCTTAAGTCTTACAACATTCCGGTAGGAGCACACGTAGTCGTTGATGAAAAAGATGAGATTAAACAAGGTGCTATTCTTGTAAAGATTCCTCGTCAATCATCTAAAACGGGTGATATTACTGGTGGTCTTCCACGTGTTACTGAGCTCTTTGAAGCAAGAAATCCATCAAACCCGGCTGTAGTTTCTGAGATTGATGGTATTGTATCATTTGGAAGAATTAAACGTGGTAACAGAGAAATTATCATTGAGTCAAGGCTCGGTGACAAGAAAAAATACCTCGTATCACTTTCTAAACACATCCTTGTACAGGAAAACGACTTTGTTAAAGCTGGTCAGCCATTGTCTGACGGGGCTATTACTCCTGCTGATATTCTCTCAATTATGGGACCAACAGCAGTTCAGGAGTATCTTGTAAATGAAGTTCAGGAAGTTTACCGTTTACAGGGAGTGAAAATTAACGATAAACACTTTGAGGTAATCGTTCGTCAAATGATGCGCAAAGTTGAAATCGTTGATCAGGGTGATACCAAATTACTCGAAAAACAACTTGTAAACCGTCATGAGTTTACAGCTGAAAACGACAGCTTATTTGGAAAAATGGTTGTTGAAGAAGCTGGCGACTCTGAAGAGTTGAAAGCAGGTCAAATTGTTAGTTCACGTAAATTGAGAGATGAAAACTCTAAATTGAAGCGTAAAGACATGAAGCCTGTTGAAGCTCGTGAAGCTGTTCCGGCAACTTCAAAACCTGTTCTACAGGGTATTACAAGAGCTTCATTGCAGACTGACAGTTTTATTTCTGCAGCATCCTTCCAGGAAACTACGAAGGTGCTCAACGAAGCAGCTGTAAATGCAAAAGAAGATCACTTGCTGGGTCTGAAAGAAAATGTGATCGTTGGTCACTTAATTCCGGCTGGTACGGGATTGAGGGAGTATCAAAATCTGGTAGTTGGCTCACAAGCCGATTATGAAAAGCTTTCCAGCAAGAAAGATAAAGAAGAAGTGAATTCTTAAATATTAAGCCCCGCTTAGCGGGGCTTTTTTATGCTTAAATATTGAATTATGAGTGATCAGGATAATAAATCAGGTAATCAGAATCAGTTAAATATTGAGCTTTCTGAAGAGGTTTCAGAAGGTGTGTATTCGAACCTTGCTATTATGACACATTCTTCATCAGAATTTGTCGTGGACTTTGTGCGTATTGTGCCGGGAGCTCCCAAAGCTAAAGTGAAGTCGAGAATCATTATGACTCCTCAACACGCCAAGAGGTTGATGAAGGCTCTGAACGATAACATCTCAAAATACGAGCAAAACTTTGGCGAAATTACTGATCATGAAGGTGGAGGAAATCAAAACATCCCGATGAACTTTGGTGGTCCAACCACTAAGGCTTAATCAGTGACTTTATCATTGAAGATCAGGTAGCCAAAATTGAATAGAATCCTGAACGGATTATCATCTTCACGTGCTACTTCTGGAATATTATCGTAGTAATTAAAACTCAGCCCAATAGGTCCTATTGGGCTTTTATATACGCCTGTTACACTCCCAATCGTGTATTGTGACTCCCAGGCTTTTCCTAGCTCTGCTTTTCTCGTTGTAGTGTTTTTGGTGATTTCTTTGTAAGGCTGAAAGAGGTAACCTTCTGCACGAACATGCCAATTATCAGATATTTTATACAAAATTTTAAGTCCGCCAGCTCCGTATTGTAGGGCTCTGAAAGATTCCATAAAAAGCGTTTTGCTATCAACGGTAGGCTGAAATGCAGGAGCTCGTGCGATTGTAGCTGTATAATTTTGCAGTAAGTCTTGAGACGAATAGGCAATGTCTGTCATCCAGCCAATTCTAAACCTGCGTTTTGAGAAAAAATAATTTTCAAATTGGAACCTGGCTATAAACCATTTGTGTTCTTCCTTTAGTTTATTATCAAAAAGAGCAGTTGTACCTGGTTCCTGATATTCGTTTCCCTGTAAGTATTGTACAGAAAGACCTATCTTTTTCCCCTTTGTTGGGTAATGTGGATCATTCAGGTTGTTTTGAAGGTAACCGATCTTAGAGTACCAGCCTTCCTGAATTGATACATCGGCAGTATCTACTGCGTTAAAGCTTTTAGTTTGGTAGTAATCATCAATCATCTTAAAGTATCCACCGTCAGCATAAAGTTTGCCTCTGTTACCGATTGATACTGCTCCCTCTATACCTGCATGGATTTCTCTGAGGACAATATAGGAAGGACGCTCATCAGAAAGTAGCGATGTATATCCGCTTTCAAAGTAATTGAATCGGTGAAGCGTTATATGGGGCTTGAGGTAGAATGGGATTCTTCCCGGAGTATAAAAGTTTATATCTCCGTGGATTGCATCGTATAGTCTACCAAAGTGAAAGGTAGCTTGTGGTTGAAATCCAATGCGTGACATGTTGTTGTATTTGGCACCTATAAAACCATGCGATACTGATCGCGAAGCGAAGTTGCCACCAAAAGAAACCTCAAATTCACTCTCTTTTTGAATATCTACTTCAAACGTATAAGCGGAATCCTCTTCATTATAGCACAAATCCGGGAGGACTGATTTTACAAAAGGATCAGTATTGAGCCGGTAGTAGTCGTTTTCTAATTCAGAAAGTGAAAGAGTTCCATTCCTGGTCAAGTCTTCAAAAGAGTTTTTGACGTATTCCTTTTCTTTACTTTTCAGATCCCTAATATCGAGGTCGTCAATTAATATTTCTGGATTTTTCCTTTGAAATTTTGCTCTTTTTTGAGCTATTTGGGAGCTGTCAGTTCTTGTTGATATTCTTGATTTTAACACTTCAATATTTCTGTTGGCAGCTATATAGCCAGAGTCTATGATTTCTTGAGCATTTTCAAATTCAAAAACACCATTGTTGACTTTAGGTTCAATAATCAATCCGGGAGCACAATTGATGGAGAAATCTGTGCGACCCATCATCATGCTTTTTATTTGTGAAAGAACATCGTCTTCATTTGGTTCAGGGTTGTTATTAGCGACCTTGCTACCAATGATAAAATCAGCATTAAATGATTCACACATCACATTTACAGGGAAGTTATTGTACAGTCCTCCATCAAATAACAATTTTTCGTTGACTCTAATTGGTTTTAGGTAAAAAGGGTAAGCCATTGATGCGCGAACAGCTTTGAAAAGACTTCCGTTTTCAAAAACAACTTGTTTTTTATCGGCAATGTCTGATGCAACACACCTAAATGGAATCATCAAACTGTCAAAGTTATAGTGAGCTGCAGCTGCTGCCGGACCCAAGTATTTCATCACCTCAAAATCTATCGCAACCGGTGAAATGAGATTTGTAGGTAAAACAGCTTTGAATAAACTGTCTTTTGAAAATTTTACATTGATCAAAGAAGGGTTTGGTTCGTTTTGAGGTAGAAAAAACTGAAATTCTTCAGCAATTACACCTTGTGACATCAACTGGTATTTGCGAGAGGTAAAAAGTCTTTCGAGTTGTTCAGGAGTGTAGCCGCTAGCATATAAACTGCCAATTAGTGCTCCCATCGAAGAACCGGTGATGTAATCAACCGGAATGTTGTTTTCTTCGAGAGCTTTTAAGAGTCCGATGTGCGCTAAACCGTCAGCCCCGCCACCACTCAATACCAGGCCCACCTTTTGGTTCTGACCAAAACCCAAAAGGGAAACCAGAAAAAGAGTGGCGAGTATGAAGCGAACTTTCATCGTGTCTAAATTAGGGATTTAATTGACGTTTTAGCTGTTTAAAGTATTGAAAAGATTTGCGCATCCGGCTGCCGTACCAGGAAAAATATTCACCATTGACTATGAGCTTTTTACAAGTTGGAATTTTTCCATGGAAAATCTGTAACTCACTGGAACTGTACGGGAATGGTTCTGATGTAAACAGCAATAAATCGGGTTTACTTTCAAGAATTTGCTCCACTGTAACTTGCGGATAACGCTCTTCATCGCGATGAATGGCAGTTTCATAACCGATTAATTTGAGCACTTCGTGAATATAGGTGTCGCGGCCGGCAACCATGTAAGGATCTTTCCAAATGAAAACCAGAGCTTTCTTTTTTCGGTCAGAGCCAATCTCAGCCAACTCATCGAGCAATTGCTGAACTTCGTTAACAAGCTCAACGGCTTTATCTTGTGTTTGAGTGATTTTTCCGATTTCCGTTATCATGTCGAGTGCGTCATGAGGCGATTTGATATCACTCAACCAAATGGGAAAATCAGCTTTTAATTCTTCAACCTGCTCTTTGATGTTCTCTTCTTTGTTCCCGATGATGAGATCAGGATTAATTTCCCTGATTTTTTCGATGTCGAGATTCTTGGTGCCGCCAATTTTTGGAATATCGGCTACTGCGTTTTTAGGATGAACGCAAAAACGGGTAACACCTTTCACTTTTGAACCCAAACCCAGGTCAAAAAGGAGTTCAGTTTGTGAGGGAACAGTACTTACAATACTGTTCACCTCACTCTTTAAGTTTATTTGATAACCAACCTGATCAGTAACCTGGGACATTATTAATCGAGGAATCCTTGTTCTTTCATCCACTCGTCATTGTAAACTTTTCCCACGTATCGGCTTCCGTGATCGTGGAATAGCGCCACAACCTTATCAGTTGGTTTCAGTTCGTCTTTCAATTGACGTAATCCCTGAAATGTAGATCCGCAAGAGTAACCTAAGAAAAGGCCTTCTTTACGAGCCATTTCACGTGCTACTAATGCTCCATCCTTATCCGTAACTTTTTCAAAGTGATCGATAAGATCGAAGTTTACGTTTTTAGGAAGAATGTCTTCACCAATACCTTCAGTAGTGTAAGAATAGATTTCATTCTCATCAAACTCACCAGTTTCGTGGTATTTTTTGAAAACAGATCCGTAAGCATCAACCCCCCAAATCTTAATATTAGGGTTTTTCTCTTTCAAGTATTTGGCAACACCTGAAACAGTTCCACCTGTTCCAACACCCACGATAAAATGTGTGATTTCTCCGTTTGTTTGCTCCCAAATTTCTGGACCTGTTGTCTCGTAATGAGCTTTAGTATTCGACATGTTGTCGTACTGGTAAGGGTAGAAAGAGTTTTCGATTTCTTTACTCAATCTGGAGGCTACAGAGTAATAAGATTCAGGGTGGTCGGGAGCTACGTCAGTTGGGCAAACTCTAACTTCAGCACCCATTGCTTTTAAGATATCAATTTTTTCTTTTGACTGTTTATCACTCAATGTGCAAATAAGCTTGTAACCTTTTACAGCAGCTACAATTGCTAATCCCATTCCGGTGTTTCCTGAAGTACACTCTATAATTGTTCCACCTGGTTTTAGTTTGCCTTCTTTTTCAGCATCTTCAACCATTTTGAGGGCCATGCGGTCTTTAACAGAGTGACCGGGATTGAAATATTCAACTTTGGCCCAAACTTCAGCGGGAAAGTCTTCAGCTATTTTGTTCAGCTTGATAAGTGGCGTATTGCCAATTGCTTCGATAATGTTGTTGTAAACGCGTTTATCTTTCATTTTGCTGTTTTGATTTTGCTGGTGCAAAGCTAACGAATAAAGGTCGGGATTAATTCCTCAGTAATAAAAATGTCTTATTTGGTGATCAGTCAAACTTGATAGCTCTAACCGGTGATATTCTCGTAATAACCATTGAAGGAATAATCAACATGACCGTACACAGTGCCACAGTTCCAAAATTGAGCAGCAGGATGTGCGAGATGTCTAAATTGACAGGAACATACGAAATGTAATAAGTCTCTTCAGGAAGTGTGATGAACCTGAATTGTTCCTGTAACAGGGCTATCCCAATTCCAATCAAATTCCCCCAAAATACACCCACAGATATAAGGTAAACAGCATTGTACAGGAATATTTTCCTGATGCTCCAATTCCTGCTCCCCATCGCTTTTAATATTCCTATCATTCCTGTTCGTTCCAGGATCATGATGAGTAGGGCAGAGGTCATGTTAATAGAAGAAACCAGTATGATGAGTATGACGATAATCACAACATTCATATCCTGTAGCTCCAGCCAACCAAAAATATCAGGGTATTTTTCCTGGATATTAGTAGCGTTGAGCGAGTAAGGAATAGCATTGTACACTTCGTCATTGGTTTGTTGAAGCGCTTCGTAATCTTTCAGGTTGATCTCAAATCCGCCAACCTGAGTGGAGTCCCAGCCATTGATACTTTGAACATGTTTGATATCGCCTAATAGAATAAGTTCGTCAAACTTACCCATTCCGGTTTTGTAAATACCCGATACATAAAACCTTCTCGGTCTCGGTTTTTCATTCCTGATGAAGTACACATAAATTTTATCGCCAACATCCAGCTTCATCTTATCGGCTATGTGTTCTGATAGGAGTATACTGTCTTTTCGGTTCTCACCAAAACGCGGAACTTTACCTTTTTCTATGTTGCGCTCAAAAAACTTCCAGTTGAAATCTTCGCCAACACCTTTGAAAACAATGCCCAAAATCTCATCATCGGTCTTTAAAATACCGGGTTTTGAAGCGTAAACCTGAATGTTTTCAACTTGCCTGAAACTGTCGGCTGCCGGGTAAAAATCCTGATTCGTGGAAATGGGATGAATATCTACTCCCTGTGCATTATCAAAACTGGAAATTTGAATGTGAGAGCCAAAACCAACTACCTTTTGCCTAATTTCATTTTGAAAACCAGTAAGGATGGCAAATGATAAAATCATCACCGCAACGCCAATGGCAATACCGCCAATCGCAATTTTGATAATCGGTCGAGTGTTGCTGGAAGCACTTTTGCGCTCCCCAATCATTTTTGCCGCTATGAATCGTTCAAATTTCAATTTAACCCGTTATTTGATTTAAGTTTGGCCGCTATTATGAATTCGAATTTTAAGCGCATAAAAGTAAAACGATTCGTTGAAGGAGCAGGATTTCTTTTGCTTTTCCTGGTTTCGTTTTTTTGTAACGGTCAGAGCCACACCTTGAAAACGGATGACGATATTTCGATGGGGGCTGAACGCTTGCCAAAATACGCCTCAAAGCTGGCAGGTAAGCGAATTGCGGTTGTAGCTAACCACACGGCTGTTGTGGAGGGCGAACACCTCGTTGACTACCTCTTGCAGAGCGGACTAAATGTAACTAAGGTGTTTTCGCCTGAGCATGGTTTTCGCGGAACTGCCGATGCCGGAGAAACAGTAAAAAGCAAAACGGATTCTAAAACGGGATTGCCGATTATTTCACTTTACAACTCAAAAAAGAAACCTTCAAAGGCTGATTTGAAAAATGTGGATGTTGTCATTTTCGATATTCAGGATGTGGGAGTTCGTTTTTACACATACATTTCCACACTTCATTATTTGATGGAAGCCTGTGCTGAAAATGATAAAAAACTTTGGGTACTCGACAGGCCAAACCCCAATGGCTTTTACGTTGATGGTCCCGTTCTTGAACCGGAACAAAAATCATTCGTGGGGCTTGACCCTATCCCGGTTGTGCACGGATGTACAGTTGGCGAGTTGGCAAAAATGATCAACGGAGAAGGCTGGCTCGAGGGTGAGCTAGTCTGTGATCTGACCGTGATAGAAATGGAGAATTACTCACATTCAGATCTCTACCAGTTACCAATCGATCCTTCGCCAAATTTGCGTACCATGAACGCAATTTACTTTTATCCGAGTGTGGCGCTTTTTGAAGGAACAGTGATGAGTGTAGGTAGAGGGACAGATTTTCCATTTGAAGTTTTTGGACATCCTGATTTAAAAGTCGGGAAATTTTATTTTACACCTGAACCGTCTCACGGAGCAAAGAATCCCAAGTTAAAAGGTGAAAAATGCAGAGGCTTTGATTTGAGAAAACTCGATCCCAAATTCATGATGGATACGCAACGTCTTTATCTCAACTGGCTTAAAATAGCCTATGAAAATTATCCCGATAAGGATAACTTTTTCCTGAAGAATCAATTTTTCAATCTTCTCGCTGGAAATAGTTCTATGATGAATTCTATTGAGGAGAGTAAGTCAATTGAAGCGATAAGAAAATCGTGGCAACCACAACTTGACGAGTACAGGGAAACGCGAAAAAAGTACATCTTATATCCCGATTTTGAATAAGTACGAACCATTTCGTTAACTTCGTGGTTACCTCAAAAAACAAACTGAAATGACACATTTACAAGAAGGCGATAAGGCTCCAGGTTTTAAAGGAGTAGATCAGGAAGGCAACACCATTCAATTAAGTGATTACAAAGGAAAAAAGTTAGTGCTTTACTTTTATCCAAAGGATAATACGCCCGGTTGTACGAATGAGGCCTGTAACCTGAGAGACAATTACGAGGAGTTGCAAAAGCAAGGTTTTGAAATTTTAGGTGTTTCGGCAGATTCAGAAAAAAAACACCAGAACTTCATCAACAAATACGACCTCCCTTTTCCACTCCTTGCCGATACAGAAAAAGAGGTTATTGAACAATACGGAATTTGGGGACCAAAGAAATTCATGGGCAAAGTGAAAGATGGTATCCATCGCACAACATTTGTTATTGATGAAGAAGGGAAAATTGAAAAAGTCTTCAAAAAAGTAAAGACGAAAGACCACACGAACCAAATTTTAGAAGCTTACAAGTAAACCGTAAATAGATTACGTTTTGCTTAGGTATGTTTGCTCACAAATTGATAGAAACACAGAATAATTATGGCTAAAGATATTTCAAAAGAGAAGCTCAAAGCGCTTCAAATGACCATGGACCGCCTTGATAAAACCTACGGAAAAGGAGCAATTATGCGCCTTGGAGATAAGGTGGTTGAAGATGTTGACGTAATTCCAACCGGCTCACTTTCGCTGGATATTGCTCTGGGAGTAGGTGGCTTGCCAAGAGGTAGAGTAGTTGAGATTTACGGTCCTGAATCTTCAGGTAAAACAACTCTTGCTATTCACGCAATTGCTGAAGTTCAAAAGCAGGGCGGTATTGCGGCAATCGTAGATGCTGAGCACGCTTTTGACCGTGTGTACGCTGAAGCACTTGGAGTGGATACTGAAAACCTTCTCATTTCACAACCCGATAATGGTGAACAAGCTCTCGAAATTGCTGATAACCTGATCAGATCCGGAGCAATTGACCTCCTCATTGTCGATTCGGTTGCGGCACTTACACCTAAAGCAGAGATTGAAGGTGAAATGGGCGATTCCAAAATGGGACTACAGGCTCGACTTATGTCTCAGGCTTTGCGTAAGCTCACTGCTTCTATTTCAAAAACGCATTGTACTGCCATTTTCATCAACCAGTTGCGCGAAAAAATTGGTGTGATGTTCGGGAATCCTGAAACGACAACCGGTGGTAATGCACTCAAGTTTTATTCATCAGTTCGTTTGGATATCCGCAGAACAGGTCAGCTCAAAAGTGGTGATGAAGTATTAGGAAACTCGACTCGTGTAAAAGTCGTGAAGAACAAAGTTGCTTCGCCATTCAGGAAAGCTGAGTTTGATATCATGTACGGAAAAGGAATTTCTAAAACCGGTGAACTCATCGATCTGGGTGTGGATCACGGAATCGTGAAAAAGAGCGGATCGTGGTTTAGCTACGGAGATACAAAACTTGGTCAGGGCCGCGATGCAGTGAAACAACTGCTCGAAGACAACCCGGAATTGAGCGAAGAGATTGAAAACAAGATCAAAGATGCTATCAACCCTACTGAAGAACCGGCTGAAGAAAAAGGAAAAGAATAACGGAAATTCTTAAAAAACCGTAATATTGGGGCGCTTCATTTGAAGTGCCCTTTTTTATTGATTAAAATCGCAATATGAAAACTTTACTGACAATACTCACGGCTTCAATTCTGCTATTTAGTTGCTCGTCAGAACCGAAAACGGATGCTTCCGGATCTGACCAAAAAGAGCAGAACACACAGGCAAATCAAAAAGACACGATCAAAGTTCTCAATGAACAGATCAAAAATGACCCCAACAACCCTGATTTGTACATCGCCAAAAGCTCGGTTTATCAAAAGAGAAAACAGTTTGGTGAAGCGCTCGATGAGGCGAAACGTGCAGTAAAGGCAGATTCTACGGCTCCGCGAACATGGGTTCATTTATCGAAACTTTATTACGACTCAAAACGCATCAAAGAATCGATGCAAACTGTGAATAACGCGCTCGATCTCGATCCTGATTACTCTGATGCGCACATACGCATGGCCTGGATTTACCTCATTCTGCAGGATTATGAAAAAGTATATGAACACGCTAACTCAGCATTGAAGACCAATGAGTTTTTAGCTGAGCCCTACTACATTAAAGGTCTTGCTTACAAGGAACAGGGGAACTTCAAGTTGGCTGTTTCTTCGTTTAGAACCGCAACGGAGCAGGATAACGATCATTATGATGCGTGGATACAACTTGGTTTATTACACGCAAAAGTTCAGCATCCGCTCACGGTTTCGTATTACGACAACGCCATCAGGGTAGATAGTACGAATTACGAAGCTCATTACAATAAAGGCTTTTACCTTCAGAACCAGGGAAAGTACCGCGAAGCGATGGAGGAATACGATGCTATTTTGCGTCACAACGAGTCATTCTACAACGCGCATTTCAACAAAGGATTCATCTACCTTGAGCATCTTGAAAAATACGACAGTGCGGCTATGATGTACACGAACGTGATCAACATCAACCCGATGAATTACAAAGCATATTTAAACCGCGCTTTGGCAAAAGAACGTGACGGACAACTCACCGCTGCCTTAGCTGATGTCAACGAAGCTCTCAACCTAAAACCAGACTTTGAACTTGCTGCTCGTGCTAAGAGTAGGATAGAGGAGAAGATGGAGGGAAAGTAAGTATCATTTACTGTTTTTTATATGTTTATTGGCTTTGATAACGAGTGGTGAGTAGATTTCTTTTACTTTATTAGACACATTAGGCTCAAAAGATAAAGTTAAGTCTTTACAATTTAGTATAAGATTAAATTTATGACTTTCAGAAGTGTAGAGTCCGAAAATATTCTCGAGTGCTTTTTTAATACTATCTTCAGTAACTTCTTAAAGAACTGTATCTTCATTTTTTCTAATGATGTTTATTTTGTTTTTCATAGCTTATAGAATTTATAGATTGTAACAAGTTTAAATCAAATAAAACAAAAAAGGGAACTCAATTGAGTTCCCTTCAAATAATTCAGATCAAAAATTCTTACTTTATTTTACTTTATTGACAACGGCTTTAAACGCTTCAGGATGATTGAGCGCTAAATCAGCGAGAACCTTACGGTTCAGCTCAACATTTGAATCCTTCAACTTGCCCATGAATTGTGAATAAGACAATCCCTCCTGGCGAGCTGCTGCGTTGATACGCTGTATCCAAAGTTTTCTAAAGTTTCTTTTCTTTTGTTTGCGGCCAACGTAAGCATACTGCATTCCTTTTTCAACAGCATTCTTTGAAACCGTCCAAACATTTTTTCTGCGGCCATAGTATCCTTTGGCCTGCTTCATTACCTTTTTTCTCCTCGCTCTACTGGCTACGGAGTTTGTTGATCTTGGCATATTAAATTTCGTTTTTTGGAATTAAGCGGCACGAGGCACTTTTTTCAATTTTGGCTCAATTCCGGGTTTAACAACTTTGAAACCTGACATCTCTTACTTGAGTGTCAACAGGCGCTTAATGTTTGCTTCATCAGATTTGTCAACCAAACCTGAGTGCGTAAGCGCACGTTTTCTTTTCTTCGATTTTTTGGTGAGGATGTGCGATTTAAACGCGTGCTTCCTTTTCACCTTTCCAGAACCTGTAAGCTTAAAACGCTTCTTGGCACTGGCGTTTGTTTTCATCTTTGGCATAAACTAACTATTTATCTCGATCTGAATTATTTCTTATTCTTCTTGGGCGCAAAGAACATCGTCATGCGTTTACCTTCCAGCTTGGGCATTTGTTCAACTGTACCGTATTCTTCAAGATCCTGAGCGAGTTGAAGCAAGAGCATTTTTCCTTTATCCTTAAACAGGATAGAACGTCCTTTAAAGAACACAAATGCTTTCAGTTTTGCACCTTCTTTCAAAAATTTGACAGCGTGATTCTTCTTAAACTCGTAATCGTGATCATCGGTGTTGGGCCCAAAACGAATTTCCTTAACAACAACTTTTTGCGTCTTTTGCTTGATCTCTTTTTGACGCTTCTTTTGCTCGTAAAGGAACTTTTTGTAATCAATGATTTTACAGACAGGCGGATCGGCCTTTGGCGAAATTTCAACGAGGTCAAGCCCCATATCATCAGCCATATTAAGAGCCTCTTTCAAAGGCATAACATCTTGTCCAATATTATCACCAACTACCCTCACAGGATCTGCTTTAATAAAGCGATTAATCTTGTGCGGATTCTCTTTCTTTCTGCGGATAGGTTTTTTTCTTCTTATGACTAAGTCCTCCTACTTTAATTAAACTTTGTGTTCATTAACCATTAAAAGTGCCGGTTTGTTCCTGAACCTCATTTTGTACGTGCTCGATGAACTTATCTACCGGCATAGTGCCAAGGTCACCTTCTCCGTGCTTGCGCACTGCCAGCGACTGGCTTTCAATTTCTTTTTCTCCGTAGATGAGCATATACGGGATTTTCTTCAATTCGTTGTCCCGTATCTTTCTGCCTATCTTTTCATTACGATCATCTACGATGGCGCGAATATCGGAATTATTTAACTTTTTTGAAAGTTCCTCAGCTGCTTCGTTGTATTTTTCACTTACCGGCAGAATCGCAACCTGCTCTGGTGTGAGCCACATCGGGAAGTTTCCGGCACAGTGCTCAGTCAATACAGCAACAAAACGCTCCATCGAACCAAAAGGCGCGCGGTGAATCATTACCGGGCGGTGTTTTTGATTGTCAGATCCGGTGAATTCCAACTCAAAACGCTCAGGTAGGTTGTAGTCCACCTGGATTGTTCCGAGTTGCCATTTTCTGCCGATTGCATCGCGAACCATGAAGTCGAGCTTTGGTCCGTAAAACGCAGCTTCGTCTTCCTCGATCACGTAGTTGAGCTCTTTTTCCTTAGCTGCTTCAATGATCGATTGTTCTGCTTTTTCCCAGTTCTCCTCAGCTCCTATGTACTTGCTGTGATCTTTAGGATCTCTCACTGATACCTGAGCCGTGAAGTCTTTAAAGTCGAGTGTTTTAAAAATGTAGAGAACGAGATCGATAACTTTCTTGAACTCGTCTTTTACCTGGTCTGGCGTGCAAAAGATGTGCGCATCATCTTGAGTAAATCCGCGAACACGAGTGAGACCGTGAAGCTCTCCACTTTGCTCGTAGCGGTAAACAGTACCAAACTCAGCGTAACGAACCGGCAAGTCGCGGTACGATTTCGGCTCTGACTTGTAAACCTCACAGTGATGCGGGCAGTTCATTGGCTTGAGCAAAAACTCTTCGCCTTCGTTAGGTGTGTCGATTGGCTTAAATGAATCTTCACCGTATTTTGCGTAGTGACCACTCGTTACATAAAGATCTTTATGCCCGATGTGTGGCGTGATAACAGGTTCGTAACCCGCAATTTTTTGCGCTCTTTTCAAAAACTGCTCAAGGCGTTCCCGAAGTGCAGCACCTTTGGGTAGCCACAATGGAAGTCCCTGACCAACTTTTTCTGAAAAAGTAAACAACCCGAGTTCTTTCCCGATCTTTCTGTGGTCGCGTTTTTTCGCTTCTTCGAGTTGCTCGAGGTATTCTGTCAATTCCTTTTTCTTGGGAAATGTGATACCGTAAATGCGCGTGAGCATTTTGTTGTTTTCATTACCTCTCCAGTATGCACCGGCAGTACTCAAAAGCTTGGCAGCTTTTATGAAGCCGGTATTTGGAATGTGCGGACCTCTACACAAATCAGTGAAATTCCCCTGCGTGTAGAATGTTATTTCGCCATCATTGAGATCGTTGATGAGTTCCAGCTTGTACTCATCGCCTTTATTATTGTAATAATCGAGTGCGTCCTGCTTGGATATTTCCTGGCGTTGGTACTCATTCTTCTCTTTGGCCAGTTCGAGCATTTTCTGCTCGATTTTCTTGAAATCGTCACTCGAAAATTCATGATCGCCAAAGTCAACATCGTAGTAAAAACCGTTTTCAATTGGCGGACCAATGCCAAGCTTAATACCAGGATAGAGTTCTTCGAGCGCCTCGGCCAGCAAGTGAGCTGATGAGTGCCACATGGTTGATTTGCCGTTATCATCATTCCAGGTGAGCAACTTGAGTGTTGCATTGTCATCAATAGGACGTGTAGCATCGCGAACTTCACCGTTAACCTCTGCGGCTAACACGTTGCGAGCCAGTCCTTCACTAATACTTTTGGCAACATCCAGCGCTGAAGTTCCTTTTTCCACTTCGCGCTTTGAACCATCCGGTAATGTAATTGTAATTTTTTCCATAGCTATTCGAGGCCGGCAAAGATAGTAAGTTTCCACCGTTTGTAAAGACCTCTTCTCATCTTTACACGATTGATTTGTGAGGTCTTTTCGGTCAGAGCCGGAAATACACATTATGTAGACTCAGGTTTTACCTTAAAGTAGTTCGGTTCTGACCGTAAAAAAACACCTATTCTTACTCAAAAGCCTGCAAGTCTGTTAGCTTTTTGTAAACACCTCCCTGAGCGATGAGGTTATCGTGATTTCCGCGTTCTACGACTTCACCTTCCTGCATGACGATGATTTCATCAGCGTGCTGAATAGTCGACAATCGGTGAGCGATAACGATAGACGTACGGTTTTCCATCAACTTGTAGAGAGCGTCCTGAACGAGTTTTTCAGATTCTGTATCCAACGCAGAGGTTGCCTCGTCCAATATCATAATGGGTGGGTTTTTCAATACAGCTCTGGCTATGCTGATGCGTTGTTGTTGACCGCCTGATAACTTTCCGCCACCATCGCCAATGTTGGTGTCGTACCCGTTCGGAAGGTTCTCGATGAATTCGTGTGCATTCGCAATTTTAGCCGCTTCAATCACAGCTTCGCGGTCGGGGTTTTCAACTCCCAGAGCAATGTTGTTGAACACGCTGTCATTGAACAGAATTGAACGCTGAGAAACAATACCCATGAGGTTACGCAGATCTTTGATCTTGTATTCCCTGATGTCTTTATCATCGATAAAAACTCCCCCTTCAACAGGATCGTAAAAACGAGGGAGTAAATCGACCAGTGTGGATTTACCACCACCGGATTGCCCAACGAGTGCAATTGTTTTACCCTTGGAAACTTTGATGTTGATGTTTTTCAGAACCTTTGTTTCTTCGTAAGCAAAACTCAAGCCTCTGTATTCGATAGCGTTTTCAAAATTCGCGATAGAGAGGGCATTTGACTTGTCTTTGATTTTGTTTTCAGCCTGTAATATTTTTTCGATTCGCTCCGTTGAGGCAGCTCCTTTTTGAATGTTGTAATAAGCTGTTGAAAGAGATTTTGCCGGATTCAGCAACTGTGAGAACATCGCGATGTAACCGATGAATTCTTCAGCACTGAAATCAACTGATTCGTCAACGACCATTTGTCCACCGTACCAAACCAAAATAACCATCACTAATGCTCCTAAAAACTCACTTGCCGGTGAGGCGAGGTCGCGTTTGCGGAACATGCGCAACATGGTGTTGCGGTAAATTGTGTTGATACCGGTGAATTTTTTATCGGCAGATTCTTCTGCGTTAAAGGCTTTGAGTATGCGCAATCCTCCGAGTGTCTCTTCAACGCTCGATAGTAATTCGCCCATTCTGATTTGGAGCTTTGAAGAGGTGCGTTTGAGGCTTTTTCCTATTTTTCCAATGATAATTCCACTGATGGGTAAGAGGATGAAAGCGAAAAGTGTCAATTCAGCGTTCAGTGTCAACATAAAGATGAGCGACATCACAATGCTGATGGGATCGCGGAAAACCATTTCCAGCGAGTTCATGATCGACCATTCTATCTCCTGCACGTCTCCCGTGATCCGACTAATAATATCTCCTTTTTTCTCTTCAGAGTAGAATGAGAGCGGAAGAGCCAAAATCTTTTTGAAAACCTGGGCGCGGATGTCTCGCACAACGCCACTGCGAATTGAAGCGAGGAAAAATTTCGCGAAATAACGGAAGAGGTTTTTGAGAAAGAACAAAATAGCGATCAAAATACAGATGTAAAAGAGCGCTCCTTCAACTCCAAATTTATCGATGTAAGGTGTGATTTGATAGCTGAACATCTCCTTTACATAGTCAGAGCTCAACTCAAATTCAGGGCGTTCTGTAACGCGATCAGCTCTACCCATAATGATTGATAAAAACGGGATGAGTGCCAGGATTGAAAGCAGGTGAAAAATTACGTGCAATATATTCGAAAAAACACTCAAAAAAGCGAATGTTTTGTACGGTACTATGTACTTAACTATTTTGAGTAAGCTCTTCATTCAGAGAATTTAAACGTTGAGTAATTTCCAGTTTTTAAAGGGGAAAAAATGTTTTCCGCCATTGATATTTCGCTCTAAGAACGACAAAACACGATACTTCGTCTTCTCGTGCTTGAACTTAGGCCTGTTTGGGAGTTTATTGGTCGTGTAGTTGAGGCTATCGGCCCAATTGAAATCTTTCATTTTATCCTTCATCACAGCAGGATGCGTTTCTTTGAATTTTGGCAAACCTTTAAGCGGACCGTAATCAAACTCCTGCTCGCGGTCTTTGTAAAGTGCTTCGGCTTTGCTGTCTCCTTTGTGGATGCTGTCGAGTGCTTTCTTTTTGCTCTGCATGTACTTTGGCGGGCGCACCCAGCCGTAGTGGTAAATGTAAGCTTCAACCTTAGCTACATTCAACAGGTAAGAGCCTTTTTGTTGGCGGTAACTCTTTCCGTCAAAATTCGGAATCCTACGAAATGATTGTGCCGATTCAAATGAATGGATGTCAGGTTTATTGCGTACAATTCTAATCTCATTTTGGTACCAGCCGTGATGATTGATGTAGTGCTCGTAATCGCCAAAAAAGTGACGGTATTTGAACAAAAGTCCTTCAACTTTTTCATTGTCAAGAAGCTCTTCACATCTCGCTTTTATGACGGGTAAATATTTTTCGTGTACCACTTCATCTGCCTGCACGTAGAACAACCAGTCACCGGTGCAGTGCTCCATCGCGATATCAGTTTGGTGGGCATTTTCCATTCCGTTTGGAAAAGCTTCTGTATCCCACTCAGTCTCAATGATTTTCAGTTTTGGTGAGTCGATTGTCTCGAGAATCTCTTTGGTATTATCGTCCTCGTCACCTTTGCCTAAAACGAAAATAAACTCGTCACAAATCGGCAAGATAGAGAGAATGGATTCCTTAATCGGGTAATATAATTTTGATACGTTTCGCCCAAAGCTAAAACCGCTTATCTTCATGCATGAAAGATTTTGTGCGAAATTAGGTTTTTTGAAATTATACTACTGCGTTATGAGCACTTTCTTCGTGTAGTTACGGTCAGAGCCGGAAATGCGAATTACGTAAACTCCGGGGTTTAGGTCTGCGGGCAAACTGGTTCTGACCATTGAGCCGGCTGCAAAAGTTTTGCTGTAAACGAGCTGGCCACTGAGGTTGTACATCGATAACTCAACCCCTGAATCAAATGCTTTGTCGATCGTGATTTGCCCACCAGGTGAGGAGGGGTTTGGGTAGAGCTGTATCGTATTAGATTCTTGTTTAACAGTTTTATTTCCAACGGCAAAAGTTGGTTGGTAAACGAGGATGTGGTTTCGCGGATGCACATTTTCTGAGGTGAAGTTGAGTTCTTGTCCGCTCTCTCGTTTCACGATTACTTTTCCGTTGTTTTCAGTACCGTGCACACCAAAGCTCAAGAATGGATCGAGCGGAAACTGATCATCGGGTATCGTGATAACTGTTGTGCCGTTCCCCTGTGGCTCTGACCAAAATTGAAGTTGTTCTCTCTTTTTCCAAAAGTTGCCGTAAGTTTCCATGTCGAGAATCATGTTTTTCTCGCTCAGGTAATCGAGGTAGATTTTCATCGCGTCAACTTTCCATCTTCTGTTTGGGTGGATGAGTAACGTTACCGGTGAGTAGTTGTATTCGTACTCAAGGGTTGATCGCAGCCAGTCGTCAACTGCGTAGTGGTAATTTTCTTTTGAAATGCCACCGTAAACATCGCTTAAGGTCATGGAGATTTCCAGGACTGATGTTGTGCGGCCACTAAAGCTTCTGTCTTCTTTTAGAGGAAATGGGAAACTGTACAGGATGTCATTTGTACTGAGGGTGCTTTCATACAGGTAGCCTTGTGATTCGAGGGCTGCGGGTAAAGCATCAGGATAGAGGAGGTGTCCGGCTCTGAATGTTTTTATTTGAACACCGTGGTTTTGCTCCAGCATGTTCTTTGATACTTCAACCTCAGGCATTACATAGCCGTTTCTCGTGCTATCTCCATTGTTGAATGGTGTATAATTGAAGGGTGTTAGTCCGGATGGACCCATTTTGAAATCATCAAAATCGCGAAAGTGACCAACTGAGTGGCTGCATATTTTTTGGTTGTAAGAAAGTAACTCCTGAACCTTGTTTTCTTTATCGAGGTAAAAAGCGCTGAGGACACTATCGGCAAAGTAGCGAGTTGTAACATTGTAGGTTGCGACAATTCCGCGAGATAATTCTTCCTGAGCAAAGTACTTCATGGTGTCCATCCCTGTTCGGCTGTCGATATCGTGTGTGATCATTACGGTGTTGTAGCTGTTGACCGGAGATGTGTGTTTCCACACAAAGTTTTCGATTTCTTTCGCTAAAATGGAACGTATGAAGAGTGGGAACATGTCTCCTGACGGCTCAAATCCATTTGAATATACTCTGTGTGCTCCGTAATCGTAATTGAGCATGTTGCGCAACGTTACATCGCGAAGGGAAAGTCCAAAAGCATAAACACGACCCTGACCAAATTCATGAGTGATGACAGCCGGCTTTTGCTGATTGTTGTTGAAGTAGCCCAGTGGAGTTGCTCCGTTCAATTCGTAATGGCGAGTGTAAAGTGCATCTCCTCTGTCAGGATCTCCCAGGCTTATTTCATTTTCGAATTCGTGATTGAAGTATGTGAATAATGTGGAGTCGTACCCCGTTCGCCAGTTGAGTGTATAATTTCTTCGTTCAGTAGTATAGTCGCTGATTCCAAACAAGTTGTAGAAATCCGGGTCTTTGACATTGGAGGTGATGACAACGCCTCCGTTTGAGACGTAATTTATGATTGAGTCACGCTGTGCAGAATTGAACGTTCCGTTTAAAATATCTGATGAGAAAAGTATTGCTCCGTACTGACTGGCATCGCCAATTGATTTTCGCACGACAAATGAAGCTCCTGTGGCAATTAAAACCTGCTTACAGGCAAAAAGACGAGAGTCATTATTATTGTTGAGGTGGGTCATGTCTAGCAGACACACCATGCTCTGCTTTTGAATGCTGTTTTGAGCCTGCAAATTTGAAATAAATAGCACCGAAACGAAAGCCAGTAAAATACTTCTCATACGTCATAGATTTAGGTTCTGAAGTTAACACAAATACCAGGCCGACTGTAATACGGTTCTCTTCTAATTCACTGAAAGCTTGTTTTAACGGTGAGAGCGCAGTATTCTGGCTTTAAAACCAAACCTAAAGTTTTCTAATTATGGTAATGCCATCTCTAATTGGGAGCATGATCTCGCTCACGCGATCGTCTTCTTTAATGTGTTGATTGAACTTTTTGAGGGCTATTGTGTCCTCATCGTTTGCCTTTTCATCGAGTACTTTTCCGCTCCACAATACGTTATCGGCTACGATGAAACTACCCGGTTTCATTTTGGGAATTACTTTTTCGTAGTAATTGAGATAGTTCGATTTATCGGCATCGAGGAAAACCAAATCCCAGTCTTTATCGAGTTGATCAATGATTTCGAGAGCGTTTCCCAGGTGAAAGTGAATAGGATTGTTGGGCTCGTCCAGTTTCAGGTATTTTTTGAGAATGGGTTGCAACTCCTCGTTTTTGTCAATCGTGTGAATTTCACCATCATCTTTAAGTCCTTCAAGCCAGCAAAGTGCTGAGTAGCCTGTGTAAGTCCCTATTTCCAGAATGTTTTTGGGTCTGATCATGAAGCTGATCATGCTCAAAAGCCGGCCCTGGTAGTCTCCTGCTAACATGCGCGGATTGAGGACTTTTATATGCGTTTCGCGATTTAATTGCTGCAAAATTTCAGGTTCTGAATCGCTGTGATTAATCGCGTAATCAAGGATGTCGTGTTCAATGAAATCCATAAATCAGTTATTTGGCTCAAAGATAAGAGAGCTCATTTGATCTGGATTGAAAATATCGGCTGCTACATCCTGTAATTGCTCGGCTGTGATGGATTCAATTTGTTCAAAAACATCTTCCAGGGTATCAACTTCATCGTAATTCATCAAACTCTTGCCCATTGCCAACATCGTGTTGAGCCCGCTTTCCCTTGCGAGTGAGAGCTGTCCTTTTAATTGCTGCCTGGCCTGGTTGAGTTGAATAGGCCCCAGTTTTTTGTTGACCAACTTGTCCAGCTCTCTGTGAATCAGTTTAATCGACTTGTCGAGGTATTTGGGTTCTGTACCCAGATAAACACTAAATAGTCCGGTATCAGCGTAAGAAACAAACCCCGATTCGAGGTGATAAGCAAACCCGTATTTCTCACTGATGTTGAGGTTGAGCCTGCTGTTCATTGCAGGTCCGCCCAAAATATTGTTGAGCAAAACGAGCGCACGCCTGTTTTCGTGATGCGAGTCATAAGCGAGATTTCCTATCATGAGGTGTGCCTGGTTAACATCGCGTTTACTTACGACTTGCCTGGGTTCATACTTTAAATTTGATGTGGATTTTTTTGTGTTTCGGTCAGATCCGGCAGGCGTGTATTTTTCCAGTAGCCGAATTATTTTGTCGAGTGGTTGAGATCCACAGTAAGAAAAAATGATGTTTGACGGAGTGTAATTCCGCGAGTAAAAGTCGGTTAGTGAGGCGCGATTGAATCGCTTGATATTGCTTAGTGTTCCCAAAATATTGTGCCCCAGCGGATGACCGGTAAAAACCTGATCTTCAAAATCATCATAAATCTGCTCACCCGGGCTGTCCTGGTAAGCGTAAATCTCATCAATGACAATGAGTTTTTCTTTCGTTATTTCGCGATCTGGAAAGGTGGAATTAAAAGTGATATCACTCAATAACTCAACTGATCGCTGTGTGTGTTCAGCCAAAAACGAAGCGTGAATGACCGTGTCTTCTTTTGAAGTGAATGCATTGAGCTCGCCACCTACATTATCAATCCTGCTGAGGACATGAAACGCTTTTCTGTTGTTGGTTCCCTTGAACAGGCAGTGCTCGATGAAGTGAGCCATTCCAAATTCGTCCTGCTTTTCATCGCGCGTTCCGCAGTCGATGAAAAAGCCGGCATGCGAAGCAATGCTGTTGTGGTGTTCGTAAACAACGCGTAATCCGCTATTTAATTTGACAACTTCAGGATTCATTAATTGTGACCTTTATTTTTTGGTCGCGGGTTGTTGTGCTTTTGTTTGTTTTGGTTCTGACCGTGATGCTTTTTGCCTTTGTTGTGATGTTTGTGTTTCGACTTTCCCCTAAACTTATTACGGCTATTGCCCGATTTTCGTTTGGGATCGTAGCCGGGGCTATTTCCTATTTCCTCAGGAGTTTGCAGTTTTTCCAGGTCTTTTTCAACCAGCTTTTCAATATTGTAAAACTTGAATTGATCTTTTGGGTTGATGAATGAAATAGCAGCTCCTGATTTTCCTGCTCTGGCTGTTCTACCAACACGGTGAACGTAATCGGCAGGGTCATCCGGAATATCGTGATTGACCACGTGACTCAAATCATCGATATCGATTCCACGAGAAAGAATATCTGTAGCAACGAGCACCTTGTAGTGACCGGCTTTGAATTTTCTCAAAATCTCATTTCGCTCACTTTGGTCTTTGCCTGAGTGAATAGCAGCGATGGGGAAGTTGTATTTTTTTAAGCTATTGGCAATACGATCTACATCGCTTTTGCGGGAGGCAAAAACTACCATTGTTTTCACATCCTGTGTTTTCACAATATGTTCGAGCAGAGCTACTTTATTCTCATCGTAAACGAGGTAAGCTAACTGGTTGATGTTTTCAGCCGGCTTGTCAACAGAGAGGTTGATTTGTGTTGGGTTGTTGAGAATCTTTTCTGCCAGTTTTCTAATGTTAGGAGCCATCGTGGCAGAGAACAGTAACGTTTGTTTTTTCTCGGGCAGCTTGCTGTTGAGCAGTTTGATGTCTTCTATAAAACCCATATCGAGCATGCGGTCTGCTTCATCCAAAATAAAGAAGTCGAGTTCGCTGAAATCGGCATAGCCGAGGCTAATGTGAGATTTCAATCTACCCGGTGTAGCGACAATAATATCGACACCATTTTGAATGGAAGCTTTTTGCTGAGAGAACTCAGCACCTTCGTTACCACCGTAAACAGCCTGGCAGGAAACGTGAGTTCCGTAAATAAAACCGATGAGGTTTTGTTCGATTTGCTGAGCGAGTTCTCGTGTTGGTGATAAAATCACACAGCGTACTTTATTGCTTTCTTTTTCGAGTAATTTATTGACTAGCGGAATTAAAAATGCCGCTGTTTTACCGGTTCCGGTTTGTGCGCACCCAATTATATCCTGACCTTTAAGTATTTCAGGAATTACCTGAGCTTGAATAGGAGTGGGCTTGTCAAAACCAAAAGCGTCAACCGCTGAGAGTAAGTCTTTGTTGAGGTTGAAATCTGAAAATGTTTTTATTTCCATATTAAATAGATATGCGGAGTGATTATACTCCTTCATTTGAATAGTTGAGATTGATGGGATAGTACCTCAACTCGTAAATAACTGGTTCAAAAGTAAAGAAGCTGTTTAAATATTCACCAATATTAGCAATCAGAATTAAGAGAATGAAAAAAGGCTTTCTCAATTTGAGAAAGCCTTTGCATTATTGGGAATAATTGTTGGAATCTATTTTGAAACAGGTGCTCCGTCACTTTTGTTTACAGGCATTGTTTCTTCTTTTGGAGCAGGGTCGATGTGACCTTTAATTCTGATAACTTTTGTAGGCTGGTTTACAGCATTTGAAGTTATCGTTACGCTCTTGTTGATCGGTCCAATTCTTTTAGAATCGTACTTCACATTTATCACAGCACTTTCACCTGGAGCGATAGGTTCTCTTGGCCAGGATGGCACTGTACATCCACAAGAACCTCTTGCATTTGAAATGATAAGTGGTTCAGAACCAGTGTTGGTAAACTTAAACTCAGTAGAGGCGTCACCGTACTGCTTCATCTTACCAAAGTCGTGAACATTTTTTTCGAATTCGATTTCTGGTCCGCCTACTTCCTGTGCGAACAATGTAGCTCCTGCAAACAATACAAGGCTTAATGATAAAAGTAATTTCTTCATGGCTATTTTCATTTTATAAATAGGTGAATACAAACATAAAAACTTTTACAAAACGCAATTAATGCTTAACTAATAGTTAACAACGGAATGAGATTTGTAATTTCTTCGCCAAATCTAATGATTGTTTTAAACAACAAATAAATTTGTAATCCTTAAACCCGGTAAAAATGAAATTAATTTATTCCTACCTGCACTTTGTTTCTATTGCATTGACGCTATTATTTGTAACAGGATGCTTCCCCGGTGAAGAAAGTGGAGATGGAAGCCCTTCTTCCACGAAACAAATTGAACTCACAATTGAAGATATTAAAGGAAAAACTATAACTTACGATTTTTATCAGGTTAATGGTGATGAGCTCGAATATGTTGCTACTGAAATTTCAGATAGAGACGGAAGCACACTCGTTCAGGTTGAAGTTGACCGCGAGATTAATAACATCATCATAAAGCGCACTAAGGGAGGCGTTGAAAAGCGCCAGGTTGTGCCCCTTCGCAGTAATAAAGAGAATGTCCAATTTGTGTTGTAATGAATAAAAACATTGTAAGACTTGCGATTGTAATCATACTTTTAATTCTCTTATTTGTCTTTTTCTACGATTGGGGAGAGCCTGATTTACCCTTTGGGTTTGATTAATTGATTTTATTCCACTCGCTCGTTCTACCTTTATACTAATTCAATAAATTTGCGCCCTTTAAACGGTGCAAAATGACTGAAATCCCATCAAAATACAGCCCAGCTGAAGCTGAAGGTAAGTGGTACGACTACTGGATGAAAAACAACTATTTTCATTCAGAACCAGATGATCGCGAACCTTTTACAATTGTTATTCCTCCACCAAACGTGACAGGTGTCCTCCACATGGGGCACATGCTCAACAACACTATTCAGGATGTGTTGGTGCGTAGAGCTCGCATGCAGGGAAAAAATGCGTGCTGGGTTCCCGGTACTGATCACGCATCTATCGCAACTGAAGCTAAAGTTGTTCAAAAACTAAAAGCTGAAGGAGTTGACAAGCATGATCTCACGCGTGAAGAATTTATGGAACACGCCTGGGAATGGACCGATAAACACGGTGGAATCATTCTCGATCAATTGAAACGACTGGGAGCTTCCTGTGATTGGGATCGTACCGTTTTTACGATGGATGATATCCGTTATGAATCGGTTATTAAGTCATTTGTTGATCTTTACAATGATGGATACATCTACCGAGGCTACCGAATGGTGAATTGGGATCCTGAAGCACTCACAACAGTTTCAGATGAAGAAGTAATCCATAAAGATATTCAGTCAAAACTCTATCATGTTCGTTACCAGGTAGAAGGTGAAGATGAGTTTGTGACAATCGCTACAACTCGTCCTGAGACAATCCTCGGTGACTCTGCAGTTTGTATCAATCCAAATGATGAACGCTATTCTCACCTCAAAGGCAAACGCGTTATCGTTCCGATTGCAAATCGCTCGGTTCCGATTATTGAAGACGATTACGTGGATATGGAGTTCGGAACCGGATGTTTGAAAATTACTCCGGCTCACGATATCAATGACAAGGAAATTGGAGAACGTCATAAGCTCGATGTAATCGATATCCTTAATGACAATGGAACGCTCAATAAAGAAGGCCTTCATTACGAGGGAATAGACCGTTTTGAGGCGCGTAAACAAATAGTCATTGAGCTTGACGAAAAAGACTATTTGGTAAAATCTGAAGATTATCAAACTTCGGTCGGAACCAGCGAAAGAACGGGAGCGATCATCGAGCCCAAAGTTTCTTTGCAGTGGTTTGTTGCCATGAAAAAGCTTGCCGGACCTGCACTCAAAGCAGTGATGGATGATGAGGTGAAGTTGATTC
This sequence comes from Salibacter sp., assembly GCF_031581065.1. Lineage (NCBI taxonomy): Bacteria > Pseudomonadati > Bacteroidota > Flavobacteriia > Flavobacteriales > Salibacteraceae > Salibacter > Salibacter sp. The sequence goes on along the minus strand of NZ_JAVLBN010000001.1, from coordinate 44,923 downwards.
CATCGAAATTTAAAAATACTTATCGCCATTGGATGGAAAATGTTCGCGATTGGTGTATCTCGCGCCAATTGTACTGGGGGCACCAAATTCCGGCCTGGTATTACGGATCTGACCATGACGATTTTGTCGTGGCAATGACCGAAGATGAAGCGCTTGAAAAAGCGAAAGAAAAATCCGGTAATCAGAACCTGACAGCCAAAGACTTGCGCCAGGATAACGATGTGCTCGACACATGGTTCTCGAGCTGGTTGTGGCCGATGAGCGTTTTTGACGGAATTAGAAATCCTGACAACGAGGAGGTTAATTACTATTACAAAACCAATGATCTCGTTACGGCTCCTGAAATTTTGTTCTTTTGGGTGGCGCGTATGATCATGGCTGGTTATTACTACCGCGACCAAAAGCCTTTTGATAATGTTTATTTAACCGGAATTGTTCGCGATAAAGAAGGTCGTAAAATGTCAAAATCGCTCGGTAACTCACCTGATCCAATCGGGTTGATGGAGCGTTACGGAGCTGATGGTGTTCGCGTGGGAATGCTTTTCACTTCACCGGCAGGGAACGACTTGCCGTTTGATGAACAACTTTGCGAACAGGGACGAAACTTCGCCAATAAGATTTGGAATGCCTTGAGGTTACTCAAATCGTGGAAGGTCGATGAAAAAATAGATCAGCCTGAGACTGCAGCTCTAGCCAACGAATGGTTCACCAATCGTTTTACTTCAGTTTTTGCTCAAATAGAGAGAGACTTTTCAAATTACCGTATCAGCGATGCGTTGATGGGAATCTACAAACTCATTTGGGACGATTACTGTAGCTGGTTCCTCGAAATGATTAAGCCGGGTTACGGAGATCCTGTAGATGAAAAAACAATTGCTCAGGCGATTGAGCACTTTGAGAATTTGATCAAAGTTCTACATCCATTCATGCCTTTCCTTACTGAAGAATTGTGGCACCGCATTGAAGAACGCGATGCTGATTCTGCATTGATCGTAAGCCAATGGCCCAATATCGAGTACAAGGCAAATGAGGAAATTCTCACCGATTTCAAACGGGTAGAAAAAGTGATTGCCGGTATTCGCACTTTCAGAAAGCAAAACAACATTCCGCAAAAAGAATCGCTCAAGCTTTTTGTGAAAACGCATGAAGAGTCGAGCTCACATTTTGACCCTATTGTCGCTAAACTCAACAACCTGGAGTCAATCGAGAAAACAGATGACAAAATTGAAGGAGCTTATTCTTTTGTTGAAGGAAGCAACGAATACTTTATTCCGCTTGAAGGAGCTGTTGATGTAGAGGAGCAAAAAGAAAAGATCAAAGAGGAGATCGACTACATGAAAGGATTTTTGAAAAAGGTTGAGAAAAAGCTGAGCAATGAGCGCTTCGTTCAAAATGCACCTGAGAAGGTTGTGGAAATGGAACGCCAAAAACAGCACGATGCCGAATCAAAAATCAAAGTGCTTGAAGAGCAGCTCGCGGGACTTTAAACATAACCTGCTGCCCAATAAGCCAGGTAACCGATTACCTCGTGATTGAGTTTGTTCCACTTTGAGAGAATCTCAACATTTGGAACAACCCAAAAAGCAAAATCGTATCGCGGATCTGACGATTCGCGATCAACAGAAAACTCATTTACAACAAGGCCTGTTTGATCAAAGCAGGCCTTTGCTCTTTTCATGTGTGCAGCTGAAGTTATGAGAAGAAGCTTCTTATCGGTCAGATCCAGTTGTTCCAAAACCTTTTTGGTCATTTCAGCATTTTCACGCGTATTGCGCGATTCACTTTCTGAAATAATATCATCTTCAGGAATTCCCGAATCGATGAGGAATTGTTTGATCAAATCGGAGTAAGGGTGTCCCCTGCCGATTAATTCTCCTGATCCTCCGCTCAGCAATATTTTATCGAGTTTACCCTGGTTGTAAAGCTTGAGGGGCATGAGAATTCTGTCGGCAGAATTGTTGAATTCGATTCTGTCAAACTGCTCGTCATAGTAAGCAAATCCGCCCAAAACAATCCCGATGTCGTGATGCCTGAGGTTTTCGGTTCTGACCGTTTGAACTTCCCAACTACTCAATACAAAGTTGTGTAGTGCTCTGTTTGAGAAGATGTAAAAAACGATAATGCTGGCTAAGAGTAGTTTTTTTCTTTTCGCTTTCCAAAAGAAAGCAGCAATCAAAAGCCCAAATCCCCAAAAGTAAGGGGAGATGAGGAATGCCAGGACTTTTGATAAAAAGTAAAACATTACTGTACAGTCATTATTTTTCCAATGTTGAAGGATTCACCAGTCAATTGTATAAGATAGTTTCCTGAAGTCAAACTATTGACATTCAGTTGCTGGTTGTTTTTTCCGCTGTTGAAGAGTTTTTTCTGGGTCAAAACTCGTTGACCATTCATGTTGTAAACTTCAATTTTAACTCGCTCATTTTGTTGGAGTTCAAAAGTAATATTGACGTTCGTCTTTGCCGGATTGGGATAAAGAGTGTAGTCGATTTCTTTCTCGTAAGCAGATTGATCAGCTAAACCAACATTTCCGCCCATATCCAATGTTGTGGAGTAAATTCCGTTTCCGTGAGTTCCCACAACAGTGTAGCCATCACTCAATCTAACGTCAATCATATCAACTACAACATTTCCAATTGTTTGAGTTCCTTGCTGAACCCAGTTAGTACTGTCGCCATCGAGCTCTGTAGCAGCAAAAAGACCAATACTCGTTCCAACGAGGTAAATCGAAGAATCCCCATCTTGAGTTGGTACAATTTCAGCCCAGCGGCATGATGGTCCATCACTTAAGTGCTGAAGGTTATCCGGGATTCCCGGTTGAGCAGTACCTTTTAAATTTCCTTCAATATCAGTCCATGATTGGCCGCCATTCTCCGTGTACCAAAGACTTACAACGTTGTAGTTCGAGTAAACGACAATTGCTTTATCAGCATCGCGTGGATCAACAGCAATATTTGAAGTGTAATTCCCTGAAGAAATATTATTCGTCACTGAGGTGGTGGTAGAGTTTGAGTTTGCATTGTCAATTCTGTAAATCTGTTTTGCATCAGTACCCACATAAACCACATCCTCATTATGGGCAACTCCAATAGCTTTGATATTGGCATTGACAGATAAATCAGCAACCTGGCTCCAGTTGTTTTTGACAAAAGGCGAGGCCAGATTTACATTTTTATACAGCTCGTTAAAAATTGGTAAGTACATCTTGTTCCTGTCTTTTGGATCGAGCGCAAAAGGATGAACAAAAGAATAGGAAGCCCACTGAAAATTGGGCATAATGTTTTCTCTGTTGAGCACATTTCCTGTTATTGGGTTCATATCTGTACGCTGGATATTTGCGTACTGAGTAGAAATAAAAGCGGTTGCACCTCCATTGGTCAAAGCCGTGTAAGCTCCGTCAGCACCTCTTACTTTTTCCCAATTCTCATCAGTTGTAGCAGTATTTGTAAACCATGTTCCATTATCCTGAGTTCCTCCAGCAGCTAGCGGAATTTCAGTATCATGAACAGTCCCTACAGCATAAAACTGAGAGGTGACATAGCCATTATTCAAATCTTCCCAAATCACTTTGAAAGCGAGGCAATCTTCAGTTTTGTGAACGCCACCGTCAGATGAAGCCAACATCACATCAGGATTGCCGGGCATGAATTTAACGTTGTGTTGATCGGGGTGTTGGCCATCTCTTATGTAGCGGTAATTATTGTACCCCTGTGCATCGTAACCGCCTAATTGAGCCGTGTTAGATGAAGAAGCAAAACCGTCAGTGGTTCTGAACAAATTTGTACCACCAATAAAAACCACATCGTGATCATCAGGTTTTACTGCGAGTGACATGCAGTAGTTACTGAATGTGTTGAGTTGGTGATGACCTTCTGTTGATTGCGGTAAGTTTGATGATCGGTTGAGCCAATCTCCATTGCTTCCTGTTCCGTCTCCACTAAGGAAGCGATAACGCCAAAAGGAGTTGCTCTCTGAATTGGGCTCGCTTGGATCAATATTTTGTCCGGCACCGGGAGTGCGACAAAAGAAATAAACGATATTCTCATTTGAAGGAGCTATCGCTAATCTTCCTCGTTGTTGGTTATTTGGGAAATTAGATGGTGAAATTTTCAACCAGTTCATACCATCAGTACTTCTGTAGATACCGGCTTCCTGGTCAGATCCTGAAATGTGAGCGTAGAAAATACCTGAGGTTGTGCCAACTACCTCGGACCAATCGGTAGTAAAACCGCCACTCAGCACATTTTTCCATGAATCACCTCCATCATTACTTCGCATAATGCCATTTTCAGTTGAAGCGAGTACGATATCGCTGTCGTTGCGTGACGGGTCTGTAGTAATTGTAAAAACAGCACTCCAGGTTGAAAATGTTTGCGGTTCAGTTGAAGTGCTTGTGAGCTGAGTCCATGTTTGTCCGTTATCGGTTGATTTGAAAACCCCGTTTCCGTTGTAAGGAGCTGATGAAGACTTACTTGCACTGTTACCACGTGTTTCTCCCGTTCCGTAATACCAAACATCTGTTTGGCCAGATCGCGTATCCTGCGTAACACAAGATACAGAAGAAATATCCATCGAGCTTGTCGTGCGGTTCCACGACTGACCACCATCAGTTGAACGCCACATTCCGCCTGAAACACCTCCTGCCAAAATGATGTCTGGATTTTCCTGATCAAAAGCGAGTGCTCGGGTTCGGCCGCCTACATTGTAAGGCCCAATGGGCTCGTATATTTGAGCGCCACTTCTCTCCAAACCGCTCGATTGAGGTAAAGTGTGTGAGAAAGCCATTTCCCTGAATTTGATTCCTTCAGGAATTTTTCCGGTAGCAGGATCTTTGAGCCTGTTCAATTCGTATTCGAATCTTCCTTCGGGACTAGCGGTGTTGGCTGAATCACGGTTCTGACCATTATCATTACTACACTGGAAGCTCAATAGAGCCACCACTATTAAATAAAAAACTCTTTTCATTTTACCTCAACGTTTTGTAAAACTCAACTGAAAAACGGGATCGCTTATCAAATATCTCGGCCTCGATTTTCATATTCTTCTCTAGCGAAGTTAGGGGGTGTTCTTTTAATAACGGGTATTTTGCAGTATCGGGTTGGTGAGAAAATATGAAGTGAACATTTAGTGTATCGTTTTCACGGATCTGACCGTGGTAGTCAAATCCTTGTTTTACAAGTTTTTCAACTTTGACTAAAGCATCGCAATTTTGGCAACTACAATCGTGATAACCTTTGTACTGAGCGTTTTGTTTCAGCTCAATTATTTTCAACTGAACAACGGTATTCGTAATCTTGTTTTGTTCATTAACCTGTTCTTCATGCTCACTTTTTGAGTTTGATGAAGTACTTTTGGATGATGTTGAGCAACTGAATATGAATGCGCTCAAGATGATTATGTAAATTGATTGCCGCATTTGGGTGCGCAATTTAGTCAATTATTAAATACAGGATAAGGATGAGTAAGTTTTGGATGAGGCTTTGTGGAATAGTGTTGTTTTTAGTTTTAGCAAATAGTTCATTTTCACAGGATTGGAAGTTGAGCAATGCGTTGCAGGAGGAATTGGCTGTAAGAACGAATAGTGAATACCAAATTTTAGTTGTTGGTCCCAATTGGGCAAATTGGGATTCGCTCAATTTATCGGTCAGATCCAAAGGTATTTCCCGCAAAGAGCGAGCAAAATACGTGATGGCTTACCTGAAGGATATTCACAAAAAATCGCAGGACATAATTATAAAAGAAGGGAATATTGACAGGGATAATATCGAGCATACTTTTTGGATTACCAATGTCATCGAGCTAAAGGCTTCAACTGAAAAGGTTCGTGAATTGATGGCTGTAGGAGAAGTACAATCTATCCAGCTCGCTGATGAAATCAAGATAGCTCCGGTAGAGTTTGAAAAAAGTGAAAGCGTTCAATCGCGATCTGTGGGTGGAATTGAACCGGGAATAGAAGCCGTAAATGCTCGCTTTTTATGGAACCTCGGCTATACGGGAAAAGGACAAAAAGTGCTCAATTTCGATACAGGTGTTTGGCCTGATCATCCTGCTATTAGTGAGAATTACCTGGGGAACCACAAACCACTTGATGAGGTTTGGTTTCCGTATGATAAAGTTATTCCGGGAGATAAAGGAAGCAGTCACGGTACGCACACGAACGGAACGTGTATCGGGCTAGATCGCAGTACAAACGACACAATTGGAATCGCTTATGAATCGATGTTCATCGCAACTGACCCAATTGTGAGTAACGCTGCTGATATTCGCACTTTTCCCAACATCATGCGCGGTTATGAATGGGCTTTGAATCCTGATGGCGATTCCACAACAACTGATGATATTCCGGATGTGATCAACAATTCATGGGGGCGCACATTTGACTCTATTTTCCTGCCAGAAGTTTGTGGTGGTATTGTAGAAAATACCCTAATTGCACTTGAGAATGCTGGGATTGTGAGTATTCACAGTGCGGGAAACAGCGGTCCGGGTAGTGGTACGGTTGGTTTGCCTGCGGGCTCAAACCCATCGTTGGTCAATAATTTTGCTGTTGGAGCGGTGAACGCTGATAATCCCTCTTATCTGATTGCAGGTTTTTCATCACGCGGACCTTCATATTGTCCGTCATCGGGTGCTTTGGAAATAAAACCTGAAGTTGTAGCCCCCGGGGTTAATGTGCGCTCTGCTGTGCGAAACGGATCTGACTACACCTACGATAATTACCAGGGAACTTCGATGGCAGCCCCGCATGTTTCGGGAGTGTCATTGCTGCTCACTGAAGCTTTTCCAAATGCTACGGCCGAGGAAATCAAAGAGGCACTTTATTATTCGGCAGTGGATCTCGGTGATCCGGGAGAAGACAATACTTACGGAAGAGGAATGATTGATGCAGAGGCGGCTTACAATTATTTAGCTCAAAATTATACACCTTCAAATCCGCAAACTAACAGCTTTGATATTTCAATCAATGAGATTACTCCATCAAATGAATTGTCACTTTGCGGAGATTCATTTTCACCTGTGATTCATTTTGACAACACAATTACAATTGATAAAAGTGATTTGAGCGTTACTTATGGATTTTACGGTTCTGCTGAAATGACACAGTCAATTGGGACGGGAACTTTACAGCAACAGGATTCAATCGTTTTAGATCCCATTCAAATTCCATCATCGGGTTATTTGGAGTTTTACGCTGAGGTAGTTTACAGCGGCTCTAATCAGGAGATGAATACCGTGAATAATACGCGTTTTATTCGTTTCAAAAAGAATGGGAATAGCGGGTTGCCTTATTTGGAAACGTTTGAGAATATTGATGAACTTCTCAACTCAAGTTGGGTTAAAAATGACGAAGAGGACAATCAATCGTGGGAACTCGACTCTGCATTGAGTACAACCGGAACAGTGAACCGGGTAGCAACTATGCAGCTTTCGAGCTATTTAACGGGAAGCGGAGATCGCGATTTTCTTTACAGCCCGGCTTTGAGAGTTGATGGTCAGAACCAGCTTCACCTCACGTTTGATTACAGCTATCAGCTCAAATTCTCCGGTTTTCAGGATTCGCTCATCGTAGCCGTATCGACAGATTGTGAAAATTCCTTTCAGCGTGTTTTTGAAAGAGGAGCAGAAGATTTGAATTCGACAGATAAAACATTGCAAAGCGACTGGACACCTCAAGATACTTCAGATTGGGAACATGTTAATATTTCATTACCTCAAGTTGCTGATGGAGAAAATGTGATCGTGAGATTTGAATCTTACAATGAGCGCGGTAACAACATCTATCTCGACAATGTTGAGGTTTTCGATCCTGCTCAGGGCTCTGTTGGTCAGAGCCGGACTTCAAACTCTACAGCACTGGAAGTTTTTCCAAACCCTGTAGAGACGATGCTCAATTGGCAATCTGAAGAGAAAGTTCTAGAGTTGAGGATTTTTGATATTACCGGTCGGGCGGTTTTGACCAAAGCAGTGAATGATGAACAAAATTTATCAGTGAGCAGCCTGCAATCGGGAACTTACATCGTTTTGTTTGAGATGCAAAACGGAGAATCAGTTCGTAAGCGTATTGTTGTTCGTTAGATTTGCTAAACTTCATTACATCGCAACATGACGAGAGTCATTTTCTGGGATGAATTGTTGTGAGAAATTTGCAGCGCAATGTCCAATCCAAATCCTCATACCAAAGCGACTTGCTACCATTGCGGTGGTCCGTGTGATACCGGAGTGATCCACGCTCACGACAAAACATTTTGTTGTGAGGGATGCAAGATGGTTTTTGAACTTCTCGATGAAAATGAGATGTGTGCTTATTACGATTTGGATGAAAATCCGGGTATTCGCATCAATTCAGATTTAGGGGAGAAGTATAAATTCCTCGACAACGAAGAAGTTGCCGGGAGTTTACTCGATTTTCACGAGGAGGAGATAGCCAAAGTCACATTCTACGTTCCCAAGATTCATTGTAGTTCGTGTATTTGGTTACTCGAACACTTAAACCGACTCGATTCTTCAGTTATTCGGTCTCAGGTTAACTTTTTAAAGAAAGAAGTTTACGTCACGTTCAATGCTGAGGAAGGATCGCTGAGAGGTTTGGTTGAACTGTTGGCTACGATAGGTTATGAGCCGGCTATCAATTTGGGATCTGACCAAAAAAAGAAAAAGACGATTGGCAAAGCTTTTTACTATAAATTAGGTGTTGCCGGATTTGCTTTTGGAAATATCATGCTGCTCAGCTTTCCCGAGTATTTATCGATAAACGACATCGTTGATGATCAATATCAAAAACTTTTCGGGTACTTGAATTTTGCGCTCGCATTGCCTGTTTTCCTGTATAGTGCATCAGATTATTACAAATCGGCATACAGGGCGCTAAAGGGAAAGTTCGTCAATATTGATTTACCTATTAGTATTGGGATTATTGCCTTATTTTTACGGAGTACAGCTGAGATTGTGATAGGTACTGGAGTGGGCTTCATGGATTCATTTGCCATGTTTGTTTTCCTGTTGCTCGTGGGTAAATGGTATCAGGAATACACTTACCAGGCACTTTCATTTGAGCGAGATTACAAGAGTTATTTTCCCATTGCTGTTTCCAAAATTGTAGATGGAGTAAAAGAGATTATTCCGCTTAAAAATGTGATGGTTGGAGATATTTTGGAAATCAAAAACAAAGAACTGATTCCGGCCGATTCCGTTTTAACGAGCGATGAGGCACGAATCGATTACAGCTTTGTGACGGGAGAATCTCAACCTGTACACAAACATAAGGGTGATAAGCTGTTTGCCGGAGGCAGGCAAATGGGAGCTTCTATTGAAGTGGAGACGATCAAGCCCGTTTCGCAAAGTTACCTGACTAATTTGTGGAACCAGGAGGCTTTTCAAAAGGCCGAAACGCCTATCAACAGTATCGTCAACAGGATGAGTCGTTACTTTACGATTGGTGTGCTCATTTTAGCGACAATCACTTTTGTCATTTGGCTATTCCTTGACTCAGCAAGCGCTGTACAGGTTTTTACTTCAGTTTTGATTGTGGCCTGTCCGTGTGCTTTGGCTCTGACCGTTCCCTTTACATTCGGCAATGCCATGCGCATTTTGGGTAAGAACGGACTCTTCCTCAAAAACACTGATGCGATTGAGAAAATGGCTTATTCTGATACGCTCATCTTTGACAAAACCGGAACCATCACGCTCAGCAAAAATGCCACAGTCGTTTACGATGGTAAGCCACTCAACGATGAGGTTAAAAGATGGGTTTATTCACTCACGAATCAATCGAATCATCCCGTAAGTAAAGCAATTACAAACTCTTTACAGTCAGATCCCGTTCCAATCCAGTATTTTGAGGAGTACGAAGGCAAAGGGATTGAAGCCAAAATAGATGGTCACCATTTTTTGCTCGGCAAGTCGAGCTGGGTTCAACAGTCAGAACCGGAAAAAGCATTGTCGACAGAGAGCTATCTCGCGGTTGACGGAACAGTACTGGGGAAATTCACGCTTCAAAAAGAGTTTAGACCGGGACTGAATACTCTCCTCACCAGATTGAAAGGTCAATTTAAGATGTTCCTGTTATCAGGTGATAACGAGGCTGAAATGGAGAGAGTAGAGCCGTATTTTGAAGATCGAAAGCACATGCAGTTCAACCAATCCCCTGAAGAAAAGCTGGAGTTTGTATCAACTCTTCAAAAACAAGGAAAAAAGGCTGTGATGGTAGGAGATGGACTCAACGATGCCGGAGCCCTCAAAAAAGCTGATGTTGGTATAGCTGTAGCTGAGGATGTGTATCAATTTTCACCGGCTTGTGACGGAATTTTAGATGCTTCTTCTTTCAGCTATTTAGACACCTATTTACACTTCAGTAAAAAGGCCCTGCGAATCGTAAAAATCAGTTTTGGGATCTCGATTGCTTATAATACCATCGGGATGTTTTTTGCCGTACAGGGCTTGTTGACGCCTATACTTGCCGCAGTTCTAATGCCGCTCAGTTCTATTACAGTAGTAGCTTTCACGACAATTGCCACAAGATGGGCGGGAAGGCTTATTGGTTCTGACCAGTAGGTCCTTATTTTTTGCATAAATTAAAACTGACGAAAGTCATATTTTGCTGTGATTGCACTCATTTTTTTTACCTTTCAAGATCTTCACTTTTGTTAAGTAATCTTAAAATAGAAGATATGAGTGTAATTTATCTCTTAATAGGAATCAGTTTGCTAGCCGCATTGGGCTTTTTAGCAGCATTTCTTTGGAGTATAAAAACGGGTCAATACGAAGACGATTACACCCCGGGTGTGCGCATTTTATTTGATGATATAAAGGAGAAAAAAACAAAAAACAAATAATCAAATCATTATCCGATGGCCGAAGACAATGTAAATAAAGCAGCTGAGGACAAAAAAGAAGTCAGTACTGATGCTGCTGATGTTAAGCGCAAGGTGGAAGGGAATTCTGCCAAATTGGAAACGTTTGAGTACGATAACGATATAGTAAGAAAATTCGCTATCGCAACTCTGGTTTTTGGGATTGTGGGAATGTTAGTTGGTTTGACAGCAGCTCTGGAGTTTGTGTTTCCTGAGATCAATGCTGGAATTCCATACATAACATTTGGTCGAATAAGACCACTCCACACGAATGCAATCATTTTTGCATTTGTGGGGAACTCCATTTTTACGGGAGTCTATTACTCCATGCCTCGTTTGCTCAAAACTCCTATGTGGAGTAAAAAGCTTTCGAATTTTAACTTTTGGGGATGGCAGGCGATCATTTTAGCTGCTGCTATCACGCTCCCATTAGGCTTTAACTCTAGTAAAGAGTACGCTGAACTCGAGTGGCCAATCGACATTGCAATAGCAGTTGTTTGGGTAGCATTTGGGGTGAACATGTTCATGACAATCCTAAACAGGAGAGAGCGTCACCTGTACGTTGCTATTTGGTTTTACATCTCTACATTTTTAACAGTTGCAATGCTTCACATTGTCAACAACCTCGAACTTCCTGTAAGTGCGTTTAAGTCTTACAGTATTTTCGCAGGTGTTCAGGATGCGCTGGTTCAGTGGTGGTACGGACACAATGCTGTGGCCTTCTTCCTCACCACGCCAATTTTGGGGCTGATGTACTACTTCGTTCCAAAAGCAGCAAACCGTCCTGTTTACTCATATCGATTATCGATCATCCACTTTTGGGCGCTCATCTTCATTTATATATGGGCAGGTCCGCACCACTTGTTATACACAGCACTTCCTGATTGGGCTCAATCACTGGGAACCGTATTTAGTATTATGCTCATCTTCCCGTCATGGGGTGGTATGCTCAACGGACTATTAACACTTCGCGGTGCCTGGGATAGGGTGAGAGAAGATCCTGTTTTGAAGTTCTTTGTTGTGGCAATTACAGCTTATGGTATGAGTACATTTGAAGGTCCGATGCTTTCAACTCGCTCATTGAACGCGATTGCTCACTATACAGATTGGATTCCGGCTCACGTTCACATCGGAGGTCTCGGATGGAATGGTTTCATGGCATTTGGTATGCTTTACTGGTTGTTCCCTAAAATGTGGGGCGGCAAACTGTGGAGTACTAAAATGGCGAATGCTCACTTCTGGATCGGAACATTGGGTATTCTATTTTGGGCACTACCAATGTACTGGGCCGGCTGGACACAGGCATCTATGTGGAAGCAATTTACTGATGAAGGAATTTTGGCTTACCCCAACTTCCTGGAAACAGTTACGCAGCTAGCACCGATGTACGGGTTGAGAGCAATTGGTGGTACGTTGTACTTAACAGGAGCTATTTTAGGTGTTATCAATCTTTGGAAAACAGCTCAAAAAGGCTCTTTCATTAAAACAGAAACAGCTCAGGCTCCTGCATTACCTAAGAAATATAAAAAGCCAAAAGGTGAATACTGGCACAGATGGATTGAAAGACGTCCTGTTCAGTTCTTCATCCTTTCTCTTGTAGCTGTTGTGATTGGCGGTGTAATTGAAATGGTTCCTACTTTCCTTGTGAAAAGTAATGTCCCAACAATTGCCAGCGTAAAACCTTACACACCTCTTGAGATAGAGGGACGTGACATCTATATCAGAGAAGGCTGCAACAACTGCCACTCTCAAATGATTCGTCCTTTTAGATCAGAAGTGGTTCGCTACGGAGACTATTCAAAAGCCGGAGAATACGTTTACGACCACCCACACCTTTGGGGATCTAAACGTACCGGTCCTGATCTTCACAGATTGGGTGACAAGTATCCTGATTCATGGCACTATCGTCACATGCTGGATCCGGAGTTGACATCACCAGGTTCAATAATGCCACCATATCCGTGGCTGTTTGAGAACGACCTTGATGTAAGCGATACTCCTGATAAGATTGAAGCGATGCAAACTCTTGGAGTTCCTTATGAAGAAGGTTACTCTCAGCAAGCAGTAAACGACCTCAACAGGCAGGCTAAAGAAATAGCGAGCGGACTTACCGAAGAAGGTTATGAGGTTGCACATGATAAAGAAATAATAGCAATGATCGCTTACTTACAGAGACTGGGAACTGATATTAAAGCTCAGGATCAACAAAACGAAGAATAAGATATTGGTTTGTGAAATAGGATTTGAAGGGTGTATCAATAGGCGTTTTAAAAAATGTAACGAGAGACAATAAAAAACTTAAATAATTATAAATAAGCTATTTAAATTTAAATAACTCACCTTTTAATACCGAAAAATCCAGCATTTTTCGGTATTGATACACTCTCCTCTTCCAAAACAAAAAAATTATGCTAAAATTCATCAAACAACACATGTCATCAATTACAGATATTGAGATATTTCCATTGATCTCGTTTTTGATCTTTTTCTCAGTATTTGTGGGATTCATAATTTATGTGATTACAATGCGTAAAAGCACAGCAGAGGAATGTGCGAATATCCCGATCAACGATGAACCTAATCAATAACTCCTGAAAAACATTTAAAATGAAAGGTCTACAAATAAATACGGTATTGAAAAAAGCCCTTTTTGCAGGTAGCTTTTTATTACCCCTTGCAACAATTGCCCAGGAAGCAGAGCAAAAAGTTGAATCTGCAGGGTTGTCTGATACATGGAAGTTGTACATCCTTATCGGGATGATCGCTTTTCAAATTATCTTACTTTTCACAATAGGAAACATCATTCGAAATTTGACAGGAAGCAAAAAGCTTTGGACATCTGCATTGACAGGTAAAAAAGCAACAGGTGTTGTAACTATAGGTTTTATCTTTTCATCATTTTCTGCATTTACACAGGATAATGATCAGAGCCCTTTTTACCTCGACAGCGGTTTGGAAAATCTCTTGTTAACGCTCAACGGTTTTCTATTGCTCTGTATTCTCATTCTCCTCGCTATGTTGAGATCTTTGATCAGAACCCTCACTACAGCAAAAGAGGGTGTTGAAGCAATTGCCGAGAAAGAGAGTGCATGGAGTAAACTCATGCAAAAACTCACTGATAGCGTTCCGGTTGAAGAGGAAGAAGAAGTTATGACCGACCACAATTACGATGGAATTGTAGAGCTTGACAATAATCTGCCACCATGGTGGCTTGCCGGATTTTACATTACAATTGTAGCGGCAGTGGTTTATATCGGTTACTACCATGTGTATCTCGATGGAAATATGCAAGAACGCGAGTTCAAAGCTGAAATGGCTAAAGCTGAAAAACAGAAAGAAGCTTACCTGGCCAGCCTTGAAAACCAGGTAGATGAGTCTAATGTAACAATGCTTGAAGATAAATCTGCACTCGCTGAAGGAAAATCTATTTACGATGCAAACTGTGTTGCCTGTCACGGTAATCAGGGTCAGGGCGGTGTAGGACCAAACCTCACAGATAAGTACTGGCTGCACGGTGGAAGCATCAAAGATGTTTTTAAAACAATTAAGTATGGTGTCACTTCAAAAGGAATGATTGCCTGGGAAGATCAATTGACACCTCCTCAAATGCAAAAAGTTGCCAGCTACGTGAAAACGTTTGAAGGAACAAATCCTCCAAACCAAAAGGAACCTCAGGGTGAGATTTGGGAACCGGAGGTTGATGATTCCGGCTCTGACAGTGAAACTGAAACCGACACTGAAAAAGGTGACGAAGACACTGAGGATGAGTCTGGATCTGACCAAAAGGATGATGTAGCTGCGCTATAGAATAGGATTATGGGATTAGCTGAAGAAGTGAATAGAGATGCGTTTAGAGACAGCATCGCCACGGTAGATGAAGAAGGAAAAAGAAACTGGATTTACCCCAAGAAACCAAAAGGGAGATTTTACAAATGGAGAAGTTATGTCAGCTATGTATTGCTCGCATTCTTTTTTTCTGCACCGTTCATTAAAATAGGTGGGGAACCGCTCCTGATGCTAAATGTCATTGACCGAAAGTTTGTCTTCTTTGGACAAATATTTTGGCCACAGGATTTTTATCTATTCGTGATCGGGATGATAACCATGATCGTGTTTATCATCCTTTTCACCGTTATTTACGGCCGGCTTTTTTGTGGCTGGGTGTGCCCGCAAACAATCTTCATGGAAATGGTTTTCCGCAAGATTGAATACTGGATTGAAGGCGACTTCCGCAAACAGCGCAAGCTCGATCAAATGAAGTGGAACGGTGAAAAGATCAGGAAGAAAACGCTCAAGCATGCGATCTTTTTCGGATTGTCATTCATCATTTCCAACCTCTTTTTGATTTATATAATTGGCGATCATGACTGGTTTAGTTTGGTAAGTGATAGCCCTAAAGAACACGTTGGTGGTCTCACATCAATGGTCATCTTTACCGGTGTTTTTTACGGTGTTTTCGCCAAATTCAGAGAGCAGGTTTGTACAGTTGTTTGCCCTTACGGTAGATTGCAGGGTGTACTCCTCGACAGCAAATCAATTGTTGTGGCTTACGACTTTGTTCGTGGTGAAAAACGAGGCAGATTTAAAAGAAGAGAAGATCGTGAAGAACAGGGGAAAGGTGATTGTATCGATTGCCACGCCTGTGTGGATGTTTGTCCAACCGGTATTGACATTAGAAACGGTACTCAGCTGGAATGTATCAACTGTACAGCGTGTATTGACG
The DNA here is from genome assembly GCF_031581065.1 of Salibacter sp. Lineage (NCBI taxonomy): Bacteria > Pseudomonadati > Bacteroidota > Flavobacteriia > Flavobacteriales > Salibacteraceae > Salibacter > Salibacter sp. The sequence continues at coordinate 29,350 of NZ_JAVLBN010000001.1, read as the reverse complement.
CTTGTGATGCGATAATGGATAAAGTTGGCTTTGACCGCGGACTCATCCGATATGCGTCTGAAGAAAACATTCGCGAGAAAAAAGAATTTACGTTTACTAGCAGAATGTTCGCTTATACAGGCGTCCTCGGTGTTTTAGTGGGTGTTTTATTAATGCTTTTCGCTTTCAGAACCGATGCCGAAGCTACGATCCTCCGCGCACCGGGTACCATTTATCAGGAAACCGAAGATGGCAGACTGAGCAACCTATACCAGTATAAAGTGATCAACAAAACGAACGAAGAATTACCCATCAATTTTCAAATAGAATCAGATCACGGGGAAATCAAAATGGTAGGTAAAGATCTGGTTGTCAAAAAGGGAGAATACATCGAGGGAGCGTTTTTTATCATACTGGATGAAAGCCAGCTCGATGGTATGAAAACAAAAGTTGAGGTTGGCGTATATGGGGGAGGCCGCAGGCTCGATGTCAACACAACATCATTTATTGGTCCAGTTAAATAAGCAGTTATGAAAAAGTTCACATGGGGGCATGGAATTACGATCGTTTTGATAATGATCATGGTAGGCTTTTCTTATGTCCTTTTCATGAGCTTTAACAGAGAGTACGATCTCGTTGCTGAGGACTACTACGCCAAAGAATTGACATTCCAGGATGAAATTGACAAGCGAGAAAATGCACTGAGAGCTGATAAACGTATCGCAACAACGTTTGATAGCGAACACCTCGTTCTCGAATTTATGGGGATAGAAAGTACTCCCGATTCAGGATCGGTGAAATTATTTAGACCTTCGAGTAAGTCATTGGACCTCACTTTTGATATGAAACTCGATACAGCTCAACGCCTATTCATTCCGTTTGAGAAATTGCAAAAAGGGAAATACATCATACAGGCAGACTGGACTGAAAATCAAACAAGTTTTTACGTTGAAGAAACCGTATTTGTGCCATGATTCCGTATTGGACCGCCATATCGCTCGGGCTAATCAGTAGCCTTCATTGCATGGGAATGTGCGGACCAATCGCAATGGCGATACCTGTGAAACGACAATCAAAACTACAGGTAGCCACCGGAGCTGCTATTTACAACGCAGGCAGAATTTCAACTTACATGGTCCTCGGTTTGCTATTTGGGTTGCTCGGAAAAACCTTTTTCACGGCAGGTGTTCAACGTGGAGTGTCCATAGGGTTAGGAATCGTTTTCTTATTGGCGGTCATTATACCGCGCATCACAAATGCTAAAATCCCGCTGGAAAAGACAGCTTACAAAGTCGTTGGTCGACTCATGGGACGTTTCAAGAAACTCTTTAAAACACACTCTGCTGAGTCTGTTTATTCCATTGGCGTACTCAACGGACTTTTACCCTGCGGAATGGTTTACCTCGCACTTGCCGGTGCAATTTCAACCGGTGGTTGGTCTCAAGGTGCAATTTACATGTTGTTTTTTGGAGTGGGAACACTGCCGCTAATGCTATCGGCAACCATGGCCGGCAGTTTGTTTTCAGTTTCGGTCAGAACCAAATTTCGAAAAGCTATTCCGGTTCTGATTGGAGTGATGGGTGTTTTGCTCATTTTGCGTGGCTTAAACCTGGGTATTCCTTATGTGAGTCCTGAAATTGAGTTTGTTAACCCGGCTATTACCCAATGTGACTGACCGGTTTCGGCTCTGACCATGACTACCAACTTTTAGGTATTTTTTAGGTAAATTCAGTCTAAATAAAGCCAAATTGATCTCACCTACGTATATTTGAATGCAATGAAACTTTCAGATTTAAAACAAGGTCAGGAAGCGATTATCACAGAAATTGAAGATAGCGCTGTAACAGAACAGCTCATGGAAATGGGATGCTTGCCCGGTGAATTGGTTGTAATTGAGAATGTTGCGCCAATGGGTGATCCAATTGCTATTTCTGTAGTTGGTTACAAATTCAGTCTTCGTAAAGCTGATGCCGCTAAGGTTGAGGTGAAAATTCCGGCAGGTTATACCAACGCCTGATAAGTGATCAAGCTCGCTACGTAAGCCATTACAGTTAAGTATGAAAACTGTAAAATTGGCCATTTCCAACTATTGGTTTCCCGTTTCGTAATCGCCAGTGTGCTCATGCACTGCATCGCAATCACATAGAAAATCAACAGTGATGAAGCTGTTGGAATACTCATGTATGCTTCGCCCGTTCTGGGGTTGATGCTGTTTTTCATTTTTTCTTTCAGAGCCTGGATATTATCCGCTTCGCCTTCTACACTGTAGAGAATTGACATAGTTCCCACGAAAACTTCACGTGCTGCAAATGAAGTGACAACTGCAATACCAATTCGCCAGTCAAAGCCCAATGGTTGAATGGCCGGCTCAATTGCTCTTCCCATGATTCCTGCATAGGAGTTTTCGAGTTTCTCAGTGTTGCGCATCGTTTCAATGTGCTGAGGAGTATGCTGTTCCGTTTGAGCCATTTTATCGTATTTCTCATCGACCTTTTGCATAGCGTCTCCGGGTCCGAAAGAGGAAAGACCCCACAATAAAATCGAGATAATGAGAATCACTTTTCCGGCTTCAGTAACAAAAGTGTAGCCTTTGTTGATCATGCTCGTCCACACATTTCCCCATCGCGGAGCACGATATGTAGGCAATTCGAGAATAAATGAGCTCTGAACTTTATTCTGCAACACGAGATTGAAAACCCATGCTACACCAATTCCCAGGAGTAATCCCAGCAGGTAGAGACCCAGCATGAACAATCCCTGTAAACTGATAAAGCCAAAGTAGTACTCCTCAGGTACGATAAAGCCCACTAAAAACACATAAACCGGTAAGCGTGCTGAACAACTCATTAGCGGAGTAACCATAATCGTGATCATGCGCTCTTTCCAGTTGTCGATGTTGCGGGCAGCCATAATAGCCGGAATAGCACAGGCAAATCCACTCACCAGCGGAACTACTGATCGCCCGTTCATTCCAACACTACGTAAAAAGCGGTCGTTCATGAAGCTAACGCGAGCCATGTAACCGGTGTCTTCCAGTAATGTCACGAGTCCGAACAGAATCATAATTTGAGGCACAAAAATGACGATACCGCCAATCCCGGCCACAATCCCGTTAGCTAGAAAATCAGTGAGCATATTGGACGGCAATGCATCCATAACAGCTCCTGATAACCAACCAAATGCGTAATCAATCATGTCCATTGGGTAGGCGGCAAAGCTGAAAACTGCCTGGAATAATAGGAAAAAGACCGCTACGAAAATGATAAATCCGTAAACAGGATGTGTCAGGTATTTATCGAGTTTGGCTGTTATAGCTTTTGGTCCGTCACCGGGAGCTACTTCAGCCATCACGAAAGGAAGTATTTTTCCTATCTTCCGGTAACGTTCTGATATTTCGAGGATTTCCTCTTTCTTGGGGTTGATATCGAGATCTGAAAAAGCCCTGTTCAAAGCATTTTGCTTGTCTTCCAGCCAACTGTAGCGATTGATACTTACCGAGAGCTTAAAAGCGCGGTAATCGTGATCGACATTGAGTATATCCTTGAGCAAATCATTGCCCAGTTTCTTCATTTTATCAGACGGACTAAAGAAAGTCACTTTGCCCGGCTGCAACTCATCAATTCTATCTTTTAGTTCGCTAACACCTTCTTTCGATTTGGCGTTTATTGCCATAACAGGCACACCAATTTTTTCTTCTAGCGCTTTGTTGTCGATCGAAACACCACTTTTTTCTGCAATGTCACTCATGTTGAGTGCTACGATAGCCGGAATTCCCAGGTCGATTACCTGTGTCGCGAGAAATAAGTTTCGCTTGAGGTTTGATGCATCAATCACGATGATCACACCATCGGGATGTTCCTGTGCTTCAGGTTGAAACAGAACTTTACAGGCAACATCTTCATCGAGTGACTTTGGGGATAAGCTGTAAATTCCCGGCAGGTCAATTACGCGGTATCCTTTGCCCGAGCTGTCTTTGAACCCTCCAACTTTCTTGTCAACCGTAACTCCGGGGAAATTCCCCACTTTTTGATTCATTCCCGTTAAGGCATTGAAAAGTGATGTTTTTCCGGAGTTTGGATTACCGACAAGCGCTATTTTTTTCTTCCCCTCACTCATTTTGCGGTTGCAAAGGTGGTTTTTCCCACTTACTCCTACAATACCTATTTTTAGTTATTCTAAATAAGACTTATTCGGCTTTTAATAGCTCAAATTGTTCAAAGTGATGTTTGAAGTGCTTGTTGTGAAACACGATCCATTCTGAGTGATCGAGGTTGCCCATCATGGGATGCATCGGTTTTGAGTTGGGGTTGTTGATGAAGTAATCGTCAAATGCTTCCAATCCTTTTTCCAACTTATCAATCGCTTCATCGAGAGACTTAAAACGCAAATCTTTTAGTTTTTGGTCAGAGCCGGGCGTAACGACACCTTTCGGGATTGGCGCCTCACCGTCAATAATCTTCTCCTTTGAAGCGAGGGCTTTATTTTCATCAACCATCAATGGAAGCTCCACTTTACCATTCGACATGATAACAGTTTCGCCAAGATGCTCAACCATGTGATGAGGTGTCATAATGCCGAATACCGGCTTTACAGTTTCATTCAATGATCGCAGTTGATCGATTGCTTTTTTTCTTTCATTATGAATATCAATCGCCATAGCTTGGTATTTTTAAAACAACATCGGATGGTGTTACATCATCTGCATGAGCTGCAAACGAGTGGCTGTTATCCGTTATATGCATGTGTATGTTTGTCGTGTGGTGTGTGAAAACTCCTTTGTGATGATCGCTGTAGAAACCTAAGATAATTCCGTTTAAATCGGTTTTTGTTCCGTGCGGACCAGAAGTCTTGTGTTTGTGGTGGCTGTGCTCTGTGTCGTTTTTGTCCCAGTTGACAACGTGCCAGTCTACCGAGCTGAATTCCCCTTCAACCAAAAACGGAAAGGCAGTAGAAGAGGAGATGCCGTTTTCTTGAACTGTCTTTTGGATGAAGTTTTCCAATTCCTTTTTGGATCTGACCGAAGCGGGAATTTTGATTTCTTTCCATTCTTCAACCTGAGCCCAAACGAGCATGCTCGCTTTGTGGTTGAATGAGCTCTCGACAACTGGTTTTTGATCTTTTTCAAACCCGATGAGCGGTTCGCTATTGAGAATGATGATTTCACCTTTTAGACCTTCTAGCGGACCCAAAGCATAGAGATTCTTTTTGGTTTTGAGAGAGTCTAAACTGAGGTGTGCTGATAGATCGCCTTTTTTCATGGCATTTTTCAGAGCACCTGATGTGTGAACTTCCTGACTGAAGCCGACAATTGAAATTGAGAATAGAAAAATAATGGTTAAAAATCTCATCTCTGCAAATTAAAAAAACTCCCGCTCAAAAGAACGGGAGTTTGTCCAAATGTAATACGAAAAAAGCAAATTTAATCGGTTTTTAACGTATCAATCCATTTCGAACCCTGCATTTTTCCCTGATCGATGGCCGTGTTTCCCCACACATCTTTGATTGTGGGATCACCACCGTTTTTCACAAGGAATTTTGTTATTTGAGGCTGATGAAGGTTCGCAAATTCAAAAAAAACGTTATTCAGTAGAACGAAGAAAACCTATCGTTTAATATCTATGATTAAGTTTAGCATTTTCTTAATGTACTATTGTCATTCAACAACATATTCTATCACTAATCATGTTTACTTCTACTTCAAAAACTGACCGATTTCAAAAACAAGTTCTTATTAATATGGTTACTTTGCCAGTAACTCAACCAGGAAAATTGCATGTATAAAAATACTGCTCGCGCAGCCCTCATCATAATTGCCACGTTGTCAATCGTTGCAGCCTTTCTGTTGCCAAGGGTGACTTTCGATTACGACTTTGAGAGTTTTTTCCCAATCGATGATCCCGATCTCGCCTTCTATAAAGATTACCGCGAAAAGTTTTACCCCGATAACGAGTTTGTACTCATCGCGCTGGAAAAGCAAGATGGTATTTTCAACACAGACTTTTTATCTAAAGTAGATTCATTGACCGATGATTTAAAAAAGACCAACCTGGTTGAGCGCGTACAATCTCCCACGAGTATTAGTCAGGTTGTGATGGGGCCTTTTGGTCCGATCAACGTACCGTATTTACACCCTGATGAACCGGTAAAATATTCCTCAGACTCCACGAGAATTTATCGCAGCGAACACCTCATCGGGTCGTTTTTTAGCGAGGATGCAAAATCGGTGAGTATCTCGTTACAGGCCGAGCCGTACCTCTCAAAAGATCAAAGTGACTCGCTCGTTACCGACATTGATAATGCAGTTGCACAGTACGATTTTGAAGATGTTCACATCGCAGGGCGCATACACGGCCAAAAATATTATATCCAAAAGATGAAAGAGGAAACAGCTTTGTTCATCTCGGCCGGGATTGTTTTACTCATCATCTTTTTAATCATTTCGTTCAGATCCTTTTGGGGCGTGTGGGTACCGCTATCAGTCGTACTCCTTTCCGTTATTTGGGTGGTAGCGCTTATGGTTCTGACCGATAAACCGCTCGATATCATGGCGGTATTGCTGCCAACGATATTGTTTGTAGTAGGAGTGAGTGATGTGGTTCATATCATCACGCGATACCTGGAAGAGTTGAGGCTGGGTAAAACTAAAATCGAAGCGCTCAAAGTGGCATTTAAGCAAGTTGGGCTGGCGACCTTCCTCACTTCACTGACTACGGCTGTTGGTTTTTTGACTTTACTTACTGCTAACATCCAGCCGATAAGAGACTTTGGTGTTTACACGGCAATCGGGGTGTTTATTGCTTTTATACTCGCCTTTACGCTGTTGCCGTCAATCTTGATTTTACGCAAAAAGCCGACTCTCCCATCAACGCTCAAGTCGAATTTTTGGAGAAAGTACATGCACATGGCTTTTGGTTGGATGTTGAGCCATCAAAAACTGATTGTGGGTTTATCTGCTGTTGTGTTAGTGCTTGCCGGAGTGGGTATTTCGCAAATGCGCGTTGATAATTATCTGCTCGAAGATTTGGCTGAGGATGATCCGCACAGGCAGGATTTTGAATTTTTTGAAAAACATTACAGCGGTGTGCGTCCGTTTGAGATGGCGCTTTTTGTTACTGATTCATCTAAAACAGTTTTCGATTACGAAGCTGTTCAGGAATTTCAAAAGGTTGAGAATTACCTGAAAGATCAGTATGATATCGGTTTTTCGTTTTCACCACTCACTTATGTGAAAATGGCCAACCAGGCTTTGAATGGTGGTAATCCGGATGCTTATAAGGTTCCGACCGAAAAAGAATACACACGGGTGAAGCAGCTGATCGATAAGTTTAAAGACCGCGAGCAGTTCAACTATTTTGTGACTGAGGACTTGAAAGAAGCCAGGTTCAGCGGGAAAATACGCGATTTGGGTGGTCACGTTCTTCTCCAAAAAAATGCTGAAATGCGCGAAGAGTTACCTGCAAAGATCGATACGTCTGTAGTGGATTTCAGGCTAACAGGAATGGGGTTGTTGGTTGACAAGAGCAACAAAACGTTGGCGTCAAATATGCTTTACGGATTGCTGATCGCTTTTGGGGTAATCGCGCTTATTATGGGTGTTTTGTTCAGATCCGTTCCCGTCATCATTGCGACATTAATTCCGAATGTTATGCCGTTGCTCATCATAGCCGGAATCATGGGATTTGCCGATATCGACCTCAAGGTAACGACAAGCATCATTTTTACAATTGCTTTTGGAATTGCTGTGGATGATACTATTCACTACATGAGTAAAGTAAACCTGGAATTGCGGAACGGAAAATCGATTCTGTACGCGCTCAAGTCTGCATCTATCACTACCGGAAAGGCGATAACAGTAACATCACTTATTCTTATTAGCGGATTCATTAGTTTGATCCTGAGTACTTTTGCGAGTACTTACTATGTTGGGTTACTCGTGAGTATCACGCTCCTTTTTGCAGTCATCGCTGATCTTTTTCTGCTCCCTGTTTTGTTGATGATTGTTTACAAATGGAAGAAAAAGAAATAGGTTTGAAGTAAGTATAAATTTTAAAGCCCGGATATCGAGCGTAGTCGAGATATGGCTAGAGGAATGCCAATTGCAGATCGAAATCTTAAATACTATTCATTAGCCACAAAGTCACAAAGAGCACTAAGAATAGACTTTGTGACCTGGTGCCTTTGTGGCAGCTACTGATAAGCAATTCAGATTCCTACATCTCTTTCTCAGTAACAACTCCGTTATTCACATACTCTTTTTTTACCGTTGCATCACCTTGCTCGTTGTAATAGATCCACCAGTTGATTTTCATGTAAACACCTGTAGCGGTATTGAATTTCATTTCACCTTCAGCTTTTAGTGTACCGTCTTTGTAGTATTCCTTTTTGGAGTAAAGCATTTTGCGCTTTTTCTCCAGTTCCAGTACAAACTGGTGCTGACCGTCTTTATAAAAAGATTCCTGGATTTCGTAATACTGGTAGTTGCGGTCATATTCTTCATTGAACTCTACCTGTCCGCTCGGGTAGTAATCTGTCCACTCGATTGGGTTTCCTTTAAAATAAGTTACTTCAGATTTTGGGTTGCCATTGGGATAATACTTGGCGATCTTGCACTTGACCGGACTAACACGTTTGAAGTCGCGCTCTACTGTTCCGTCAGGATAGTAGTTTTTGAAAGTCACAAGCTGACCTTCAGTGTAATATCCTTTGTGGAGGAGCTCTCCGTTTTTGTAGTGATCTTCAATTTGTTCGTTACAGGGCGAGCCGCTACACATGCGTTGTTCTTCGCCTCCCAGAAAGCTGTTGTAGCGTTTGTAGTATTCAATTCCATATTTAGAATCAATGCTATCGGCAGTGAAGTTTTGGGGTTGAGCGAATGCAGCACAGGAAAATGTGATGAAGATAAGCGTGAATAGATTTCTCATAATTAATAGGATTTAACACATCCGAAAACTACGAGAAATTTCGGTTTTGTGAAAGGGCATTTTAAATCATCCTTAGATTTTTGCATCAAGGCAAAAGGACAAACTCAATTATATCGCTGACTGATGAGACGAGGCCTACGAATTAAAATTTAGGATTGTTGTTTAATTAAGGATCGCTTGAGCGGATAGGTCCAGGCCCTGGTCAAGGTCAAGGCCGAGGTCTAGATCCATTCAAATAATGTTGTGGAATTATTGGATGTTTAAGTTGATAAGGACCCCGTTCCTTTCGTCACGAGCTTATAGTGCTGAACGCAAGCGTCAGTAGGTCTGAGTTCAACTAAGCTTTGGCTGGGTCCAAAGTCTAAGATTCACTAGCTCAAGAACGAAATTGGAAATATGTTATTCGCGGGGCTTAAAACTCGACCTGCATCTTAATGGTACTTCATTGCTTCATGGTTCCGTTAACTTTTCTAAAGTTCAAAACTTTAGAAAAGTTTTTTAATGAACAGATTTTCAATAAAGTATCACTTGTATTTTCGGTTTCTACCTACCTGAAATGAAAAAACTTTTGTGATCAGAATAACTCGCTACCTCCTGATTACAATCGTATCAGATACATCCACATCGGCAGCGTAAAAGTAACCCAAAGCTCTTTCCTCATCGCTGTTTTCTTTGATGATGTTTCCCACAATTTGTGCCGGTGGAGCTGCAAAGGGACCGCCACTTGCGCTCTGCTGACTCAGTTGAAAAAGGAAGTCGTAATACGAATTTGTTATGCCTAATTGCTCAATGTAAACTTCTATTTCGTTATTAGCGTTCGCTCTCTGATCAAATTCTTCCTGATCAAGGACATACATCAATGCCTCTTCTATGTATTCATCATCAACAAAGTCGTCATTAAAAAATGTGAGGTCATCAGGCTGGTTTTGATAATTACCGTTTAAGTACGTTTTCCATTGGTAATTGTCTCCCTTACCGGGCAATTCCTGGGCATTGATGTAAACGCTGTATGTGGAGTCGAAGAAATCAGTCAATTTTTCTTTTTTGTAGTAGATGGAATCAACTTCGCTCACCTGACGAATAGTTTCCGGTTCTGACCGAAAACTTTCACCACTTTCTGTTTCAATTTCAATGTGGTAGCTGTTTCCAACTACTGCCTGATGAAGAATTTGAAAGCGATTTGTAGAGTCAACAAAAACAAAATTCCCAATGTAAGCTTCGTTCTCGTAAAACCTGATTGTAGCATTTTTCTCTGCTTCGTAGTCAGGGAATTGCGGATTGAAATAATCAGTTGTGCGACTCAGGCGAACTGTTTGAACGCTGTCTGATGTGAGAACGCGACCATCAACCACGAGTGCATCTTCTTTTTCATCGATGTCGAGATCCACAACATCTGTACAGGCTGTAAAGCCAATTGTCAGAACCGCGAATATGATACTCAGTTTTTTCATCATGGCTTAAAATTCAAAGTTAAAGGTTACCGCAGGCACCGGAATACCGATAATTGCTAAGCGCACTGCCTCGCTTTGTAATGGATTGTTTTCGCTTTGCTGGAAGTAAATGGAATAGGGGTTTTTCCTGCCATAAGTATTGTAAACTCCAAAGGTTAAGCTGTAACTGAATTTATCAGATATTGACTCTGGGTTTAGAGTAGCCGATAAATCTAACCTGTGGTAAGCCGGTAGTCGTTCATTATTTCTGTTTTTGAAATTGGGAATGAGCTTGCCGTCATAGTAGTATTTGCCCATCGGGTAGGTAATGGGTCTGCCTGTTTGGAAAGTAAAGTTGGCAGCAACACTCCATTTTTTGGAGATATCGTAATTGGCAACTACTGTTACATCATGCGTTTTGTCCCAGTTTGATGAGTACCATTCTCCGTTATTGATGCCGTTTTTGGCCTCAGTGTAATCGCCAACCTGGTAGCCTTCAACTTTTTGTTGAGTGCGTGACAGTGTATAGCTGACCCACCCAGTAAAGTCCCCTTTTTTCTTTTCCACCATAAATTCCAATCCGAATGATCTTCCTCTACCGGATAAAAACTCATTTTCAACTGTTTCATTCAGAATCAGCTCAGCCCCGTTTTTGTAATCGAGCAGGTCGTACATCCATTTTCCGTAAACTTCAGTACTCACTTCGTATGTGTTGTTTTTGAAATTCCTGAAATAACCTACTACAACCTGATCGGCTTTGGCAGGTTTTACGTATTCTCCTGCCGGTTTCCACACATCCAGCGGAGTAGCTGCCGTGGTGTTTGAAACCAAATGCAAGTATTGTCTCGTGCGCATGTAGCTCGCTTTTACCGAACTCACAGGTGATACGAGGATGTTTGCTCCAAATCGCGGCTCAAATCCACCGTAATCGGCAATGACTTCGTTTTGATCGTAACTTTCAGATCCGATTATATCCGCGTCATTTGTTGGTCTGCCGTAGCGATAAACGTTTACGTCCCTCTTACCGAGGTTGAAAAAGTGCGAGTAACGCAATCCGTATTTGAGTGTCACGATTTCGCCAACCTTTTGTTCGTTGCTGGCATAGATTGCAGGTTCAAGAGCATATTCGGTCGGAACCACAATTTCACTGGTAAAGGACTCGCCACTAGCCTCGGCCTGTCCCGGTTCAAAGATGTAGTACATCCCGTTTACACCAAACTTAACCGTGTTTTTAGGGTTGAGGTAGTAAGTGAAATCTGCTTTGAAATTGGTGTTTTGAATGTTCGATTGCCAGTCGAAACTCTGTCCGCCCTGGTCTGCTCCAAGTGAGTAAGAATAGTTACTGTAGAAGGCTGTGAAATTGGAAAAGAGCTTTTCAGAAAAGAGGTGGTTCCAACGAGCAGTAAACGATGAGTTTCCCCATCCGGCTCTGAAGAAATCACCAAAACTGAAGATGTCTCTACCAAAATACCCCGATAAAAATATACGGTTGTTTTCGTTGACTTTCCAGTTGACTTTGGCGTTGAGGTCGTAGAAGTAAGCTGTGTTATCGGCCAATTCATCATCCAGTTTGAGGAAGAGGTCGGCATAGGAACGCCTTCCTGATACGAGGAAGCTGACTTTGTCTTTCGCGATGGGGCCTTCTAATGTAAGTCTTGAAAACAGTGCCCCAATTCCGCCTTTTCCTTTGAACTCGCGCATGTTCCCTTCACGCTGGCGCACATCGAGAACACTTGAGAGTCGGCCACCGTAACGGGCCGGAATTCCACCTTTGTAAAGTGTTGCGTCTTTAATCGCATCGGGATTAAAGGTGGAGAAAAACCCGAATAGGTGAGAGGAGTTGAAAATGGGTGCTTCATCGAGTAGGATGAGGTTCTGATCGATATTACCGCCTCGCACGTTAAATCCGGTTGCACCTTCGCCTACGGTAGAGACTCCGGGCCTGAGCTGAATACTTTTAATAACATCAGCTTCACCGAGTAACTGCGGAATCTTTTGGATTTTATCCATGGTGAGCTTTTCAACGCTCATCTGTACATCTTTCACATTTTGATCTTGTCGCTCTGCCTCAACAACTACTTCCTGCAACTGCTGACTGTTACTTTCCAATTCTACATCGCGCTTGGTATCTTCAGTGAGTTCAATTTCAATGGTTTTCTTTTGATAGCCGAGGTAGGAATACTCGATGTTGTATTTCCCTTTTGGCAGTGTGAGGGAGTAGAAGCCGTACATGTTAGTAGTGGCACCGTTTTTGAGCTGGGTCACATAGACTGTGGCCCCGAGTAGTTCACTACCGCTGGAGGCTTCTTTAACGTATCCTGAGAGGGTGAATTTTTCCTGCGCAAAGGCGAAGAATGGCATCATCAAAAACAGAAGCGCCAGGTTAATCGATTTTTGCATGGTTTAATTTTTCCGGTGCAAGGTGAACAATTGTTTGGGCGCAAAGTTCTCAAAAACCACGTTATGAGCAACAAAAATCGATGATCGGTTTATTGGGGTGATGTGTGGTAGGGGTTATGAATTATGGATGAGGAGTGATGAGTGTTGAGTGATGGATTATGAGTTGGTGAATTGCCACAAAGGCACCAGGGCACTAAGTTTTTTTATAGACTTCGAGAGCTTTGTGTCTGCTTTGCGAGCTTTGTGATACCAGCAGAAGTAACATCAAAACTTAATGACCCTGAACCTCTTAAAGGTTCCTTCAACTTTTCTAAAGTTTGGAACTTTAGAAAAGTTCTTTAGCGTGATTTAAGATTACTGATTATTAGATAAGTGCCGTTAGGCACGATACACATTTATCTCCGGGTGCTAACCCTGAGCATAAGTGTAAAAAACAACTATTGAGTACCGTAGGTACGGTTCACATCTAAAAAGCCTGATGTTTATTTACTTTTCTGTGGGCCGTGCTTACAGCACTCGTTAGTGACTTTCATGCACTTTGCTCTGGGCTAAAACCCAGAGTTAGGTTGATTCGTGCCTACGGCACTCAACTTCATCCTCTAAGACCTGACAGGTTTTGGAAACCTGTTAGGTCTACACAAAGTAATTCTTCAATCTTCGTGACCATTGTGCCTACTTCGCGACCTTCGTGATATCAGCAGAAGTAAAACCAACACTTAATGAATCTTATCTTCTTCATGGTTCAAAAAAGTGAGCGTCAGCGAACTCGCTGCGACCACTGCGTTTCCAGCAGAGCTAACATCAAATCCTCGTTGCGATCGCTGCGTTATCCCTCACTTTAAACGTTAAACTTATTAACTACTTATCTTCACAATAAACCCAAAATAATTAGAACTTCTCACGGCCTTGGCCTTGACCTTAAACCTCCCAACTTATCTCAACCTCACTTCACCCTCGTAGTCAGCATTTTTTCATCGCCCAGGTATGCTTCTAGTGTGTCGCCAATTTCTACTTTTCCAACGCCTTTTGGTGTGCCCGTGTAGATGAGGTCGCCAATCTTGAGTGTGAAATATTTAGAAACGTGGCTGATGATGCTATCTATCGAGAACATCATGTCTTTTGAAGTGCCTTGCTGTACAGTTTCCCCGTTTTTTTCGAGTCGGAAGTGAATGTCGTTCAGATCCAGAGTTTCCTTTTTCACGAATTTACCGAGTGGGGCAGAGCCGTCAAATCCTTTGGCCTTTTCCCACGGTAATCCTTTTTCCTTGCATTCTTTTTGGATATCTCTGGCTGTGAAGTCTATCCCGATCCCGATTTCATCGTAATACTTGTGAGCAAATTCTTTATCGATGTGTTTGCCCACTTTGTTGATGCGTACAACGAGTTCAACTTCGTGGTGAACGTCACTGGTGAATTCCGGAATAAAAAACGGCTTTCCCGATTGCAGGATAGCAGAATCGGGTTTGCAAAAAACGACCGGTTCTTTGGGTACCGGGTTGTTGAGTTCTTTGGCGTGATCGCGGTAGTTGCGACCTATACAAATGATTTTCATCGCTACCCTATTTGTTTTCTTTGTCGAGTTCGAGTTTAATTTTCTTCAAAATGGTTTTCGTGCTCTGTGGAAAATCGCCTTTCATCATCCAGTTGTAGTAAGATGGTTCTGACCGAAACACATCTTTTACGAGCTTGTTGCGGTGCTTCCCAAAATTGAAAACAATTTCCTTTTTCTTGTTGTAGGCGAGTCGACCCATGAGATCGGCAAAGTTGCCGCGTTTTGAGAATTCGTGCAGGAATTCCATATCGTTTTTGAGCGTGTCGTAGCGATCGAGCTGAGCCAAAAACACTTCGTAGGTTGCCATCGTATCAGCATCGGCACTGTGGGCATCATCGAGTGATTTGTCGCAATAGAATTTGTAAGCTGCAGCCAGCGTACGCTGTTCCATTTTGTGAAAGATGTTTTGTACATCGATCAACCTGCGGTCAGTCAAATCAAAATCCAAACCGGCCCGGTAAAACTCCTCCACAAGGAGCGGAACATCAAATTTGTTGGAGTTGAATCCGCCCAGGTCGCAATCCTTGAAAAACAGGAACAGGGCAGGAGCCAGGTCCTCAAAAGTGGGTTCGTTTTCCACGTCTTTATCCCAAATTCCGTGAATATTGCTCGTTTCTTCAGGAATGGGCATTTGAGGGTTTACGAGGTGTCGCTTTTCTTCTTTTTTACCGTTTGGCCACAATTTGAGTATTGCGATTTCTACTATTCGGTCAGAGCCGACATTGACACCTGTTGTTTCCAAATCAAAAAAGGCGAGCGGACGATCTAAGGACAAATTCATATAAATGTGTTTAATTCTTAAAAGAAAAGCCGGTGATTGACTTTGCAATACCGGCTTTTGATGTGATATATCGTTTGTTTATTTCTTTTTTGTGGCGTTTGACTTTTCTGTTTTATCCTCTTTAATCTCTGGGATAATCACTTCAATGTCAACACGTCTGTTTTTAGCAGCGGCTTCTTCGATGTAGTTACCTTCCTCATCGTAATCTTCTACGATTGGTTGTTCTTCACCTTTGAAGTCGATCGTGATGCGGTCACCACCGATGCCCATTTCTTCAAGCGCGCTCGATACAGACTTAGCACGTCTTTTCGATAGCCTTTTGTTGTACCATGCCGGACCTTTAGTATCAGTGTGACCTGTGAGTTTCACAGTAACATCATTGTGATCATTGAGGTAATTACCTACTTTTTCAACAATCGCTTTAGCTGTACCGTTGATCTCGTCACTGTCAAATCCGAATCTCACGTCTTTAAACTGAGCTGCAGCGAGTAAAATTGGTTCGTCAAGCTCGATGCTTGATGTTTTGACATCGGGCTGTAATCTGTGGCCGTCAGGCAAAGAAGCAAAGAATTCTTCAGGGCTCTGATCGTCACGATACTTTTCGATGTCATAAAGCGCGTTTGTCACAGTTGTGTTCTGAGCGATAACATTTCCATCCTGATCTTTTTGTAGTGAGAGCTCGATCTTTTGGTAGAGATCGTACTCAGTACATTGCTCAGGAATTGAGAATGCGATTGTATCGTTGAGGTAGTTCTCAGCAGTTGTTACGAGCGAGTAAGTTTTACCCGGCTCAACATTAATGCTGTAATCACCACTTTTGTTGTCCACTTCTATCGTCTCGATTTTTTCACCGTCAACATTCGCGAGTGTCAGGTTAGCTGAAAGTGGCTTGCCATCTGCGAGGAGTTTTCCGTTTATTGTAGATTCTTCGACTGGCTTGCAAGTCCATAGGCGATAAATATCCATGTTTCCGTAACCGCCTTTACGGTCAGAGGCGATGTAGAAGATTTGACCTTTATCGTCAGCCGGAACGAGGTGAATATCATTTCCGGTACTGTTGATTGGGACACCTAAGTTTTCAACTTTCCATGAACCGCTTTCTTCAGTTGCTTTGAATAGATCATGACCTCCCATTGAGTTATGGCCTTTTGACGAGAAGTAGAGTGTGCCGTCCTCAGCGAGGTATGGCGAATCTTCATCGTAAGGAGTGTTGATACCGTCCATCGGTTTCCAGTTACTCCACGAACCGCCTTCATTTTTCGAGATGTAAATATCGAGTCCGCCATTTCCTGATTCCGGAAGGTTAGCGACCATGAAACGAGTGTTGGCTTCTTTGTTCGTGTAAATCGCAGTCATGTCAGCATCGGTCAGATCCCCAACTTCAACCTTTTGTGCTACTGGTGAGCCACCGTTTTCTGAAGCGTACAGATCAGTGTTGCGGTAGAAGTAAAAAGTTCTTTTATCAGCGCTAAAGTTGATGCCTGATTCACTTTGCGGAGTATTCACACTTTTTGGAATGTGGAGTCCCTCAGGTCTTGTGCGCTGTTTCCAGTTATCATCGAGGAGTTCATATCCTGATGTGTAAATGTCGTCATCTGCTTCTTTTTCTGCATCAAACTCTCCTTCGAAGTCAGAACTCGATTTCGTTGCAGAAAAAACGAGAAACTTTTGATCCTGGTAAACAACAGGGGCGTATTCCGTTTTTTCTGTGTTGATTCCTTCACCCAGGTTATCGACACGCAATTGTTCGTTTACATTTTTGCTGATGGTTTTTCCATCTTGCGCCTGGCGAATCATGTTGTTGACTTCAGCTCTCAGTTTTACACCGTCTTTATTGTCACCAATGAGCGGCTTAAATTCTTTGAAAGTTGAAATTGCCTGGTCGAATTGTCCGTCATAGAGAAGAGCCTGACCATAAAAATAGCCGCTTTCTTCAATAATTTTGTGGTTGACTTTTTTGAGATAGTCAACCGATTTTTCACGTTCAATTCCCGATTTAAAAATTGATAGTCCGAGTAAGAAATTGTACTCGTTGTTTTCTGGATAGGCTTTCACGAGTTCTTTATAAGTTTCGCGAGCATCAATCCATTGGCCGTTGTCGATCTGTTCTTCACCTTTACTCTCGAGCTCTTTTACGTTGATTTGGTCTTGGCTCTGACCGAGAGAAGGGCTAATTGAAGAAACAATCAGTGTTGTAGTAATTAGGATTTCTCTGAGGTTCATAAATCTGTTAATTATACGGTTTGGTGTGTTGTTATGCGTTCAAAGATAGGATTTTAACTGATAAAAAAACCCTTGCTCGAATGAATTTTGAACAAGGGTTTTGAGGTCTTTTGTTAATAACGTGATTTTAGATGTCGCGTGATACATCAAATTCTTCGAGGTAATCGGCAACTCTTCTCACGAACATTCCGCCAAGTGCACCGTCAACTACGCGGTGGTCGTAACTGTGCGATAGATACATCATGTGACGAACGCCCAGTGTATCACCTGCTTCAGTTTCGATGACGGCCGGTTTCTTTTGGATGGAACCAACTGCCATGATCGCAACTTGCGGTTGCGGAATGATAGGCGTTCCCATCACGTTTCCGAATGAACCAACATTTGAAATGCTGTACGTTCCACCGTCAATTTCTTCAGGTTTGAGTTTATTGTTTCTCGCTCTGTTTGCGAGATCGTTCACTTTCTTACTCAACCCTACAAGGTTGTATTGATCAGCATCGTGTATCACAGGAACAATGAGGTTACCTGATGGTGTGGCTGCCGCCATACCGATGTTGATGCGTTTCTTTCTTATGATTTTGTCGCCATCCACTGATACGTTGATGAGTGGGAAATCTTTAATGGCTTTTACAATTGCTTCGATGAAGATAGGAGTGAAGGTGATTTTTTCTCCTTCGCGTTTTTGGAATTCGTTTTTCACCTTATTTCTCCAGTTCACAATGTTGGTTACATCGGCCTCTACAAAAGAGGTGACGTGAGCAGAGATCTGTTTAGACTCACGCATGTTTTTCGCGATGATCTTGCGCATGCGCTCCATCTCGATCACTTCAACATCGTCTCCGTAAGATTTAGCAGGTTTAACCTGTTCTGGTTGAGGAGCAGCTTTTGGTTGTGGAGCTGATGCCGGAGCGCTCTTCTGTTGGGGAGCTGCTTTTTGAGCACCGCCATTTTCTATAAATCCGAGGATATCAGCTTTTGTCACACGACCGTTTTGGCCGGAGCCATCTATTTGGTCGAGCTGTTCAACTGAAATTCCTTCTTCTTTCGCGATATTTTTAACGAGTGGAGAGTAGAATCTATCAGATTTTGAGAAATCGTGACCCTGAGCAGCCGGAGCTGTTGTTGAGCCGTTGTTTGAAGATGCTGCTGCCGGAGCGGGAGCTGCTGTTTCTTCCTGTGTCGATTCTTGTTGTTGGTCAGAACCGGAAGCTTCTTCAGCGCCTTCGCCTTCCGCCTCGATCACTGCAATGACATCGCCAACTTGTGCAACGTCACCTTCGTTGACCTTGATTTCTTTGATAACGCCATCAGCGGGTGCAGGGACCTCGCTGTCCACTTTATCGGTTGCTATTTCAACTATCGATTCTTCTGCTTCAACTGTGTCGCCTTCGCTCTTCAACCATGTTGTAATGGTCGCTTCGGCTACACTTTCACCCATTTTAGGTAATGTCACTTCAACCTGTGCCATACGAGAATTGTAATTTTTAGGAATTGCAAAAATAACTGAAATATTCAGTATTACAATTAATGTACAAAGGTTGTAATTGTTGAGAGACTACACGCTCTTTTTAGAGCCAAAAAGGAAATTCCAAATTATTCGAAGGTCTTTTTGCCAATGGTAATTGTTGGAGTAATTTAAAATGGCTTTATCGGTATAACTCAGAATTATATTTTGGTTATTTATTTGGTTATCCAGGTAAATGACCGGTGTTTTAATTTTAGGTAAAATTATTTTTTGCCGAATAGTGTTGCTGTATCCTACGAACGTTTTGCTTCCAAAAAGGACGGAGAAAAGCTGTGGAAATACTCTTCTCAAAGGTTTGTTGAAAATGGCCAAAACAGGTGAAAGGACTACAGCGATCAACGAGATGAGAATATCGAGCAATCGTTTATTCCGTTTACTTGACGGTGAGTCGATACTGTTTAAATCGACCAGTGAGTAGAGTTCTCCGGTTGAATTGACGGAATTGCTCCCGATGATAAAAACTGATTCGGGCGGAGCGATTTTGTATTCCAAATCGTAACTGCTCAATCTGCTCATTTGGTTAATGATGGCTTCAGGCTCAATATCTCTGCTGCAAAAGATGACTTCGTTGAGCTTGAATCCTTCTATAATCTCTGGTAGTTGGTGGAGTTTACCCACGAAATGGTCGTTCGGTTCTGACTGTGAATTGGGGTTGATCTCAGCGATTACTGCAGTGTTGAGATTGATGTTGTGAAGCATTTTGGTAACGCGCTCTATTTCATCAGGCTTGCCCACTACTGCAATACGCTTAGCAGTTGTTTGGCTGAGGCTGTAACCCGGAATTTGGAGGAGGTGATACAGCGATCTGACCAACAGAACAATTCCCAGCGAAGCGAGTCCCCCCATCAAAATGATGGCGCGTGAAAAACGGTACGATTCTCCCAAAAGGGAGTAAGCGATGAGCACGATGATAGCTCCCGTGGCGACTCCCTTTGCATTGTTTTTGAGTTTTACGGGTTTGTCGTAACCCCCCGAAAAATAGTTGCTCACCATCATGATGATGCTAAAGGCGATGGTGGTTGGCAGCACGAGATCATCAGGATATTGAAAACCCTTTATATCTTCGTAAAACTGAGTAATGATGTGCAGACTGAGGAAAATCAAAATGCCGTCAATAAACGGAACGGTAATGCTGGTCAGGAATCTGCGCAACAGTGAAAGTGCCGCACGCAGGTAAATCGCGATGTTGATGAAAAAGCTGTAAACTCCGGCAAGCGAAGATGAGAAATGCTTTTTGGCGAAAATGATCATCGCCTTGTAAAACACGAAAACGTAATTCAGGCTCCCTTTTTTTGTGCTTTCACCTTTGTAATGGATAATGCGTGTTTTGGGGTAGTAGTAATTTTCGTATCCGCCCAACTTGATGCGCCATGAGAGGTCGATGTCCTCACCGTACATGAAAAAGGTCTCGTCTAAAAGCCCCACTTCATCGAGTGTTTTTCTCCTCATCAACATGAAGGCTCCGGCCAATACATCAATTTTATGGATCTCATCTTTATCCAAAAATCCAAGATGATACCGACCAAATTTCTTTGACTTTGGAAAGAGCGATGACAATCCAAACATTTTGTAAAAAGCGACTTGCGGAGTTGGTAATCCGCGTTTTGATTCCGGTAAAAAGAGACCTTTTCCATCTACCATTTTAACGCCCAGTCCGCCTGCGTTAGGATGTTCATCCATGAACTGCACCGTCTTTGTGAACGTGTCTTCTTCAACGAGCGTATCGGGATTCAACAGGAGAACATATTCGCCTTTGCTCTCGCGGATAGCCTGGTTATTAGCTTTTGAAAACCCTACGTTATCTTTATTGGCGATAAGCTTTATTTCGGGAAATCGCTCTTTCACCATTTCCACTGATCCGTCAACCGAATTGTTGTCAACGACAAAAATCTCTGTCTCGATATCTTTTGAAGCCTGAAGTACCGAAATGAGGCACTGCTCCAAAAAATACTTGACGTTGTAGTTGACAATGATGACGCTCAGCTTCACAGGCTATTCTTTTCGGGAGATTGAGGATTCGTATGGCATTCGGTTTACAATAGAGCGGCCCAGTGTCACTTCATCAGTGTACTCGAGCTCGTCACCTATGGCCACACCACGTGCAATTGTGGATACATTAACGCTAAAAGGCTGCAGTTTCTTGTACAGGTAAAAATTGGTTGAATCACCTTCCATCGTGGTGCTCAAAGCCAGCACGATTTCTTCGGTTTCACCGTTTTGTGCTCTCGTGAGTAAATTCTCGATGTTCAGATCACCCGGACCAATTCCGTCCATCGGGGAGATGTGTCCGCCCAGTACGTGGTAGAGTCCATCGTATTGCTGAGTATTTTCAATTGCCAGCACATCGCGGAGATCTTCAACCACACAAATAACAGATCGGTTTCTGCGCGAGCTGGAGCAGATATCGCATACTTCTCTGTCGCTGATATTTCCACACTCCTTGCAAAAAGTCACATTTTCCTTCAATTTACTAAACGCCCTGCTGAAAGCCTCTACTTCTTCCTTTTCTCTCCCCAGCATGTGAACAGCCAGCCTGAGAGCTGTCTTCTTCCCGATGCCGGGTAACGTGTTGAATTGTTCAACCGCCTCCATCAAATATTTTGAAGGTAATTCCATGCGTCAAAAATAGAACTGATTCTATACATGACAACTGTTTCCTTAAAATGCATTTCTTTTGCCGCCATGTCACCGTACGTAGTCATTGCATTACTGGCAGGATATTTTGGTGTTCTGTTGCTCATTTCTCACTTCACGGGAGAGGATTCCAATGATGCGTTTTTCATCGGGAAGCGCAGTTCGCCCTGGTACGTGGTGGCTTTTGGCATGATCGGAGCCAGTTTGTCGGGCGTGACTTTTATCTCTGTTCCCGGCTGGGTAGGGGATAGCCAGTTTTCTTACATGCAAATGGTACTCGGTTATTTACCGGGCTATTTGGTTGTGGCGCTGGTATTGATGCCGCTCTATTACCGGCTCAATCTCACTTCCATTTACACGTATTTGCGTGATCGTTTTGGTCAGAACGCTTACAAAGCCGGAGCTTCGTTCTTCTTGTTGTCCCGGGTAATTGGCGCTTCATTCCGTCTCTATCTGGTGGCAATTGTGCTGCAGTACGCTGTTTTTGAGAAAATGGGGTTTGACGTACCGTTTGTAGTTCCGGTGATTATTACGATTTTGCTCATTTGGCTCTACACGCGTAAAGGCGGAATTAAAACCATTATTTGGACTGATACACTGCAAACGACTTTCATGTTGCTGGCGGTAATTGTGAGTATCGTGATGATCGCACGCTATTTTGGTGACGGGTTTGGGGATCTGACCAACAGGATTGTGGAGAGTGACTACTCGCAGGTTTTCTTCTTTGAACTCAACGACAGCCGTAATTTCTTCAAAAACTTTTTAGCCGGAGCCTTCATTACCATTGTGATGACTGGTCTGGATCAGGATATGATGCAGAAAAACCTGAGTTGTAAAAACATTGGCGAAGCAAAAAAGAACATGCTGTGGTTCAGTGTTACACTGGTTTTTGTAAACCTTTTGTTTTTATCACTCGGAGCATTGCTCTTTATGTATGCCGGAGACAAAGGGATTACGATTCCTCAACAGGCTGATGAATTATTCCCGATGATCGCGATGGATGGCTACCTCGGTTACGCGGTTGCGTTGTTCTTTATTTTGGGACTCATAGCCGCGGCTTACTCCAGTGCTGATTCGGCTCTGACCGCTTTAACGACTTCATTTTGTGTAGATATATTGGATATTGAAAAATACGCTAAACCCAGGCGAAATAATATTCGCAAGCAGGTTCACATAGGTGTGTCTGTTGTACTTGTTATTGTTATTGTCGCGTTTAGAGCCATCAATAACGAAAGTGTGATCAGCGAGCTTTTTACCGCTGCAGGCTTTACTTACGGTCCGCTCCTGGGGCTTTACGCTTTTGGATTGTTCTCAAAATGGCGCATTAAAGATCGCTGGGTGTGGCCTGTATTGATCGCAGCACCAATCTTGAGCTATGTGATAAAAGCTAATGCTAAAAACTGGTTTGATGGTTATGAAGTTGGTTTTGAGGTTGTCATTATCAATGGTTTATTAACATTTATCGGATTGATGTTGATTAAAAGTGTGAAGAAAAATTAGCATCGTATTTTCTTTATTCCCTAAATTAGCCGAACTTTAATACAAAGAAGAACACTATGAATTATAGAATACTATTTCTATTCGTTGGTATTTATTTCGTGAGCATTTTATCTGCTGTTACAATAATGTCCAATTCATCTGGGCCAACACAAGATTATACAGGTGCTCCTGGAAGTTCGGGAAACTGCAGTAATTGTCACAGTGGACTAGCTAATAACTCAGGTGTTACTCTTGATGGTTTACCCGGCAACGGTTACGAAGCCGGAGAAACGTATACTTTAACTTTGAGCATTGATAATCCAACTTCAACAAACGGCTTTCAGCTCATTGGTTTAGATGGCAGTAACGCTCAGGCCGGTAGTTTTTCTTCCGGTACAGGCTCTAAGCTCCAACCGATTGGAGGTAAAAGCTATATCGAGCACAGCTCACCTTCTTCATCAGGACAGTGGGAGTTCGATTGGACAGCACCCGGCCAGGATGTGGGAACAATAACGTTTTACGCTTCTACTAACGCTGCTGATGGAAACGGAACAGCAAACAATGCCGATGAAGTTTATTACGATTCTTTTGAATTGCAACCGTCAACTGCTACGGGCTTAGCAGAATTTACTTCAGAGGATTTCGAGATTTTCCCTAATCCGGTTCAGGACTATATCAAAGTAAATGGAACGTATTCGAATCAGGTGAAGCGAGCTAACATTTACACGATGAGTGGGAAACTCGTTAAAGCTGTTGTGCTCAACTCTGGAAGAGTCGATGTTTCAGATTTACCGGGTGGTGTTTTCATCTTTCATCCTAAAGGAACAAAGTGGACCAAAACTTTTGTGAAGAGTGAATAAGGTTGTTAGTTTTAACTTTAATCTGTTTTTATATAGCCACTAAGGCACGAGGGCACAATGTATTTTAGACATTGCGAGCTTTGTGTTTGCTTTGCGACCTCCGTGACCCACTTTTAAACGTTAAACTATTAAGCCAAATTCAACACTCAAAACTCATCACTCAGCATTCATCACTCACAAAACCTCCCAACTCCAAACCTCCCAATCTTAGAGATTCTTATTCTGACCAATAGTCAGAATTTAGAAGCTCTTAGATCCTCGTGACGCAAGGAACGGGACCCTTAAAAACTTAAAAATTAAATACACCCTGATCAACATTTGAACATTTTCGACCTCGGCCTTGACTCTTATTGAATCTTAGTCCTTGACGCAAGTCAAGACTTAGATGAACTTAGATCCCGAACTTGCTTCGGGACTCGACCTCAACCCTTACAACTCAGCACGTAACTTTTTCACTTCTTCGCGAACGTGAAAAGCAAATTTATCAACCTCACTTACTTCCCAGTCGTTAGGGTAAACTGGTTCCCCAATGTTGACGTAGATCGTTCCCGGGTTGATTTCAAATTTCTTAGCCGGAATGCATTCACGAGCTCCTTTTATCGCGATGGGAATAATCGGAATTTTATTTTGGAGTGCGAGTCTGAAAGTGCCGCGTTTGAAAACGCCCATTTCTCCGGTTCGCGTGCGAGTACCTTCGGGAAACGACAAAATATTTTTTCCTTTTTTGATTTCGTCCCCGGCTCGTTTTAAACTTTGCTGAGCCTGATTTCGATCGCCCCGATTGATGAAGATCATTCCCACTAACTGCATGTACCAGCCCATGAACGGGACATTTTTCAGTTCGCGCTTGGCGAGGAAAAAGAGTGCTCTTGGAGTGCTTAGAAAAAGTGCCGGAATATCGAGGTTCGATTCGTGATTGGAGACATAAATACGAGTCGTTTCCCAGTAAAAAGATTTGGGGTGCGGATCGCGAATCACGAGTTTTATGCCCAGTGTTTTAAAAATAAGGTTAGACCAAATAAACGAGGCCCATTTTACTGCTTTCTCTTTCCCGAAAAGCAAAAACACAACTCCCAGCGTTGCACTGATTACCGTGTAAATGGCTATTAAGAAGATCTGAAAGCCGTTGAATATTTTTTTCAAAAACTTCACCCAGAACAAATTGTTTTAATTATCGAAGAATGCGAAATTCCAACAATTTTAGTATTTTCCATTCACCTAAAGGCACAATTATTATGAAGATGCTCGAAGTTGCTCGTTTTCACTACGTCCACGAATCGTATGGTTTGTGCGGATTGCTCGATAGTGAGGAGATTCCTTATCATGTTGAAAACGAGTACACATTGAGCGTTCACCCGTTTTTGTCAAATGCCGTTGGCGGAGTGATCGTGAAAGTTCCACAATCATTTGAAGAACAGGTGAAAGAAGTGCTCAAAGCTCGCAGTCAGAGCCAGCTTCACCTCTTGCGTGACGACTCTCAGGAAGCTGACGACAGGCGGGGAGAAGGTGTGTTGCGCTACATCGCACGCAAATTGGGATTTTAACCGGCTCTGACCGAAAACTGAAAATTTAACCGAGGGAAACGCTCAAATTTGTTTGCAGTAGCCATTGAAAAGCCTATTTTTGACCGTCCATTTTAGCTTTTAAAATTCAAACAATCTATCAAAGAATGAGCGTTTTAGTCAATAAAGATTCAAAAGTTATAGTTCAGGGTTTCACTGGGAGTGAAGGTACTTTTCACGCTGAACAAATGATCGAATACGGAACGAATGTAGTAGGTGGTGTAACACCGGGTAAGGGTGGTCAAAAGCACCTCGATAAGCCAGTTTTCAATACTGTATCTGATGCAGTTAAGGAGACCGGAGCAGACGTTTCAATCATTTTTGTTCCACCGGCATTTGCCGCTGATGCGATCATGGAAGCAGCTGAAGGAGGTATCAAGGTAATTGTGACGATTACTGAAGGTATTCCGGTGAACGACATGGTGAAAGTAAAAGAATATATCAGCGATAAAGGTTGTACACTAATCGGACCTAACTGTCCGGGTATCATCACAGCTGAAGAGGCAAAAGTTGGTATCATGCCTGGTTTCATCTTTAAGAAAGGTACTGTTGGAATCGTTTCTAAATCAGGTACGCTTACTTACGAAGCTGTTGATCAAACGACAAAAGCCGGTTTGGGACAAACAACAGCTATCGGTATTGGTGGTGACCCGATTATCGGTACTACAACGCTTGAAGCAATCAAGCTTCTAATGGCTGATGATGAAACAAAAGGAATTATCATGATCGGTGAGATTGGTGGTCAATTAGAAGTTGAAGCCGCTCGCTGGGTAAAAGAAAACGGCACAAAGCCTGTGGTTGGGTTCATCGCTGGTGAAACAGCTCCTAAAGGTAGAACAATGGGGCATGCCGGTGCAATTGTTTCAGGTGAAGAAGAATCTGCACAAGCGAAAAAACGCATCTTGAAAGAATGTGGAATTCACGTTGTTGATTCTCCGGCAGAAATTGGAAAAACAATGGCTGAAGCGCTTAAGTAAGCTTTAGACATTATCATTATATTTTGGAAGCTGTCTTATAACTGGGACAGCTTTTTTTGTCTTTTAAAATTGAGTAACAAATGAGAATCGTTTAATTTTATTAATTGTAATTTGAGTTAAATTGATGTATTTTCGAAAAAGTGGCGATAGTATAAATCACTGATATTTTATCGTAATGACTAAAGAGTTACTCATTAAGCAGACTTTAAAAACATTGAAGAAGCTACCTGAAAGTAGAATCAAGGAAGTTTCTGATTTTGCTGAGTTCATTCTCAAGAAGAATGATGAAGAGGTTATTCAAAAGGGAATAGAAAAAATGGTTAGTGAATCTGATAGTTTCTACTTTTTGAATGATGAGGAAGATCTTTATGATGAAGATGATCTCAAAGAAAAGTATTGATGGAAAAAGGAGATATAGTTCTTGTTCCCTTTCCTTTTACAAACTTAAGCGGTAGTAAAAAAAGACCTGCTTTGATACTAGCTTGTAGTAAACTTGATGTCACTGTTTGCTTTATTTCTACAAGACTTTACTGGAGAGAAAATATAGATTTGGTATTAAGTCCTGTTTCTGAAAATGGATTGAAAAAGGAGTCATTAGTAAGAACCCGAAAAATAGCTTCTATTGATCTTAACCTTATTATTGGCAAACTTGGCAGTATAAATACTGATCAATTGAAGGAGCTCGACTCAAATCTCATAGAGTTGTTTGATATTAAGTTTGAAAACTAAAAAACCGCCCTGCTTCCACAAGGCGGCTTTCGGTTCTGACCATTAATGATTTTTTAAATTAACTTGGCTTCCTTCAGTGCGATCGTCATTTTATCGAAAGTACTTTCGATGTCCATGTCTAATCCGACAGACATCCTAACAATACCGTCACTCAAACCCATTTCTTTTTGTTCATCTTCAGATAATTCAGATGAAGTGGAACTTCCCGGAGCGCTGAACAGTGTTTTGTAAAAACCGAGGCTTACTGCGAGGTAGCCAACATTCTGGTTTTGCATGTATTCCATCAGCTGTAGGCTTTTTCTTTTGAACCGGCATCGATGAAGAGCATACCACCAAATCCGTAAACTTCATTATACTGTTGCTTGAGCAACTCGTGTTGCGGATGATCTTCAAGTCCGGGGTAGCGCACTTTCAGACCCAGTTCCTGGAAACCTTTTGCGAGATACATGGCGTTGCGGCTGTGTTGCATCATGCGGAGGTGCAAGCTGCGAATGTTTTTCAGAATGCTGGCAGAACGCAAGCTGTCGAGTGTTGGTCCCAGCAACATTGCCGATCCGCTGTTGACGTCCATAATGCTGTCGATGAACTCTTTTGATGCACAAACAGCTCCTGCTACAGCATCACTTGTACCGTTGATGAATTTTGTGAGTGAGTGAACAACAATATCAGCTCCCAGCTTGGCCGGAGATATGATCATCGGAGTAAAAGTGTTATCTACGATGAAAGTTGTCCCCGCTTTTTTTGAGATTTTAGAAAGAGCCGGAATATCTGCTACTTCGAGCAATGGATTACTTAAGGCCTCGCAGTAGATGATCTTCGTCTTGTCTGTCAAGGCTTCTTCAACTTTTTTGAGATCGGTTACATCGACAAACTTTACGCTGATATTGAATTTTGGAAGATAGTTTTTGAGAAATGCGTAAGTTCCTCCGTAAATCGTTCTGCTGGCGATAATCTCGTCACCTGCATCACACAATTGCAAAAGGGTAGAGGTGATTGCGCCCATTCCGCTTCCCATCACCTGGGCGGCTTCAGTTCCTTCCATCTTTGCCAGCGCATCAGCGAGGTAGCGGTTTGTGGGGTTCCAGTGTCTCGAATAGAGGTAGCAGCCTTCAATTTCGTGTTCAAACACTTCCTCCATGCGATCTGCTTCGAGGAAAGTATAAGTAGAACTATCAGTGATCGATGGGTTAACACCACCAAATTCACCAAAATTCTGAATGTTTTGAAGTTCCGTTGCCGGATCAAAATCTTTCGCCATATCGTATTATTTTGTGCAAAGATCTCGATTTAGCGAAAGCCAAAAAACAACTATTGTCAGTTTTTTAATTCTCGGGAACAACTAGCTTAAACCCAATGCCGTGAACGTTTTCGATAGTGATTGACTCTTCGCCTTTTAAGCGTTTGCGCAACTTGGTTATGAACACATCCATACTGCGACCCAGGAAGTAATCGTCATCACCCCAAATAATGCGGAGAGCCGTATTGCGTTCCAAAACCCGGTTCTGATTGATACACAGCAAGCGCAGCAACTCACTTTCTTTCTTCGTGAGCGTTTCGGTTTCTTCATCTCTTGTGAGCGTGTGGTTCTGAGTGTCAAACTCTACGCTGCCCAGGTGAAATATCTTTTTATCAGTATCGTGGTCAGATCCGTGAAGCCGAGTGAGCATGTTGTCGATTCGCAGCACCAGCTCCTCCATGTCAAATGGTTTTGTGATGTAATCATCAGCGCCTATGGTAAGTCCTTCGATTTTATCGTCTTGTAACGTTTTGGCTGTGAGAAAGAAAAAAGGCATTTCAGGATTGGTGTCCTTTATCTCGCGTGCCAGTGTGAAACCATCCTTTTTGGGCAACATCACATCAAAGATGCACAGGTCGTATTTATCGGCATAAAAGCGTTCGTAGCCTTCTTGCCCGTCTTTTGCCCATTCTACGGTATAGCCTTTTTCCTCGAGATTGTCTTTTGTGACAAACCCCAGGTTTTCATCGTCTTCAACTAATAATAAATGCGCTTTTTTCATCAGTTTAGTTTATTTTTTCAATGGTCAGATGGATCCGTGTAATTAAGGGAGTTATATTAACTTCTTCATGATTTTAAACACGGAATTTTAATGGTAAACGTACTTCCTTTACCGGGTTCACTTTTCAAAGATAATTTACCGGAGTGTTTTTCTACCATCACTTTAACATAGTTTAACCCTATGCCAAACCCTTTGACATCGTGAAGGTTGCCTTGCGGAACGCGATAAAATTTATCAAAGATTTGTTTTTGATGAGCTTTATCTATTCCCACACCATTGT